>JAZRWV010000594.1:0-30811 GCA_045599925.1 Myxococcota bacterium | reverse complement strand
GCCGCCAAGAAGGCTGCTGAAGAAGAAGCCGCCAAGAAGGCTGCTGAAGAAGAAGCCGCCAAGAAAGCCGCTGAAGAAGAAGCTGGCGATAAAGAAGCTGAAGCTGCTGAGGACAAGAAAGCAGACACCAAGAAAGCGGATACCAAGAAAACGGATACCAAGAAAGCGGATACCAAGAAAGCTGACACTAAGACAGAAACCAAGAAGACAGAAACCAAGAAAGCAGATGCAGCACCTGCGGGTGGTGCTTCATTGACAAAAGCTGATATTCAGGCAACGCTTCGTGGTGCCGGTGCTCAGCTGAGAACCTGCAGTCGTACATCAGCGACAAAGGGGACAATGAAAGTATCGTTTGTCATCAAGGGCAATGGTAGTGTTGGTAATGCAAGATGTGTTTCGCCTGAATTTGCAAACACGCCGACAGCGGCATGTGTTCTGAAAGTCATCAATGGGCTGAAGTTCAAGGCAACGGGTGGAGCGGATGTTCCTGTCAACAATTATAGTGTACCGATTCAGTAATATTTGAAAAAAATCCCCTCGTGCTGAGGGGATTTTTTTTTGCCGTCCAAAAGAAAAAAGTTTGGCGTATTGCCGCAGAATGCGGCAATAGCCAAACGAAGGCGAAGCGTATTGCCGCAGGAAGCGGCAATAGCGAGCGATCCTCTCTAAAAGACAACATTTTGAATGCAAAGCACCAACATTTTGCGATTCGTGACTAATGATGATAGATCAGAGTAGGTTTTGATTTTTGTGAGTTAAGAGACGGCAAAATGGATACGAGAGAAACGGCATCGGATATTTATCCAAACGGGACGATTATAGCGGATCGGTATGAAATTACGTCGTTTTTAGCGGCGGGCGGTATGGCGCAGGTGTATGTTGCGAACCAGCAGCAGATAAACCGTTCAGTGGCGTTAAAGGTGCTGTCATCGATGTTTTCGATGAATCCGAATGTTGTGATGCGATTTTTCCGAGAAGCGCAGGTGATTGGTGCGTTATCGCATCCGAATACGGTACGCATTTATGATATGGGAGAGACGCCGGATCATCGATTGTTTATTGCGATGGAGCTTCTGAAAGGAGAGGAGCTGAGCGAGCGCATAAAGCGTGGAGTGATGACGCCGGCGGAAGCCTTGCCGATAGTAAGACAGGTTGCGGGAAGTTTGTCGGAGGCGCATCAGCAGGGGATTATTCATCGAGATTTGAAGCCGGATAATATATTTTTGACGAATTTGAATGTTGTCAAAGTGCTTGATTTTGGGATAGCGAAGCTGAAGGCGGATGATTCGGATGAGGGGAGTGAGCGGAAACTGACGAAGGCGGGAACGGCACCTGGCACGGCAGAATACATGAGTCCGGAGCAGGCGCGAGGGAAGGAATTGGATGCGCGCAGCGATCTGTATTCGTTAGGGATTGTGTTATATGAGATGCTGTGTGGACATCCGCCGTTTGAGGAATCGACGTTTCTTGGGACGATACTATTGCAGGTTCAGTCAGCGCCGCCGCCGCTTCCTGAAACAGTTCCCATGCCGTTGAGGAATTACATTATTAATCGACTGTTGGCGAAGGATCCGAACTGTCGTCCGGATAATGCGGAATTATTTATTCAGGAAATTGACGAGCTGAGTCACAAGCTGAAGCTTGATCGGACAGATGTTGTTCTGGAAGAGAACAGCGAGAAGTTGAATGATGCGAAGAAAGAGATCGAGAAACTTCGATCGCAGCTGGCGCATGCGCAGATGGAGTTGTTGAAATCGACAGATTGTGCGGCGTTGGTGGACACCGAGATACCGCAGTTTGTTCCGCCGCCGGTCAGGAGTGCGCTTCCGAATTCGGAAGTATGTATTAATACGAAGAGTGCGACATTTCAGAAGGATTCGCTGCCACTGAGTCGTCGTTCGGCACCGCCGTTGCCGCCGTTGCCGCCGACAGGTGGTTCGCAGCCGGGGATGAATTCAGTGAAGATGTCATCACAGAGCGTCATGCCCTCAGCAATGTGTTCGCCTGTGAGTGTTCCGCCCGGGGGGATGCCGCCGAGAGGCCCGATGGCGTCAGGGATGCCAATGGGGGTAGTTGGAGGTAATTCTCAGCAACAGCAGCCGATGGCATCCGGCGTGATGCCGGTATTGGTGAATCCGCAGCAGCAGCCGATGGCATCCGGCGTGATGCCGGTACTGATGAGTCCGCAGCAGCCGATGGCATCTGGCGTGATGCCGGTACTGGTGAATCCGCAGCAGCCGATGGCATCTGGCGTGATGCCAGTGCTGATGAGTCCGCAGCAGCAGCCGATGGCATCCGGCGTGATGCCAGTACTGATGAGTCCGCAGCAGCCGATGATGCAGCCGTCTGGCGTCATGCCAGCCTATGCTCAGGGTGGGCGCATGCATGAAGGCATGCCGCAGCCGATGATGCCACCTCAAATGATGAGGAAGTCTCAGAGTGGGATGCCAAACATTCCGAGAGGAGGGGGTTCCGTTGCGCCAGGCGTTCGAAGTGTTGTGCCGCCCATGATGCAGGATGAGGAGCCTGTGATACCGCCCCAACCTCGTCATATGGAGCGTTCAGCTGAAAATCGTGTTCAGCAGCATCACCATGTCCAGGACACATCATCTTTGCCGTTTCGGGATGAAGTTGAGGAGGAAGAGGAAGATGTTTCGTCGTTGAATAGCCGCCCAAAGGATACGATTACCGGAGCACCGGTGGTTCGAAGTGGGAACGGCAGCATGGTGCCAGGGAATTATGAGAATACATTTATGATGTATGCACAGCCGCTGGCATCGAAACTTGGTCCTGAAAAGATCGAAGAGGCGTTGGAAATGGCTCGCAGCATTTGGAATGCGACGATTGTTGGGCTGGATGCAGTTCAGGTATTGATTGAATCCGCAGGCCGAGAGTCAAATTTGAGCAAGCTGATACGTCTTATGGTCGAAAGGAAGCAGAAGTATTTTTCGCAGGATAACTGGAAGGTCGATGATATCATAGTGAATCGTGATGGAAGTGGTCGTCTGGATATTCAGGTACTGTTCAGGCCGATATAAGGATTTGGCCTGTGGGAAGGTTACATCTCAGCCGGGGCTCTGCCCCGGACTCCGCCAAAGGGCTAAGCCCTTTGGAATCCGCAATGTTTAAGCTGCGATACCAATATTGTAGCTTAAGCCATATTTTCGTTAAGCAGAAATGGGGCCCCATCCCCATTTCTCAGAAACTTAATTAGTGCCTATATTTCAGTTGATTTGCATTCACTCCTGCTGAGCTGTAACGTGGGAAGCGGAAAATGAGAGAATAGATAATTAACAATTTGCGAGAGAAGTGATAAAATACGTATGCACGTGATGTGTGCATTCATAATAGGAGACAAATCATGGCAGTCGATCCGGCATTACAGGAATCATTAAATCGTTCACTGACAGCGAGTGGCGGCGATCGTGCAAAGGTTCGTCGAGCCGGCAAAACTAAACCGGGTTCAGAAACAGCACTGAATTTGCTCGATAATATTATTGACGATACCGTTGTAGAGGCAGAACGCGAACGCCGACGTCTTGAAGAAAACCGCCAGAAGGCAGAAGAAGAGGCCCGATTGGCCAAAGAACGCGAAGAAGCCGCAGCCCGTCAGGAAGCAGAACAGGCAATTATTGCAGAACAACAGGCGCAGGAAGACCTGAAACAGCATCAGGCTGAAATGCAGGCTCAGCTTCAGCGAGAGAAAGATATCGAGGCAGGTATCATTAATCTTGAAGAAGAAGCCCGTCTTGCCCGCGAAGAAGAAGAACGCAAACAGGCAGAAGCAGCAGCTGTAAAACGCAAAACAGAAGCAAAACTACAAGCTATCGAGTTGAAAAAGAATCAGGAAGAAGAGCTTCAGAATCTTCGCAATGAACAGATGGCTAAGGCCGCAATTCCGAAGAAATCAAAAGTTCCTATGATTCTTGGAGCCGCAGCAGCCGTTCTTTTGATCGGTGGTGGTATCGCGGGTTATATGTTTTCACAACAGAAGGACCTTCCGCCCAATTATCCGTATGATATTCATGAAGATAATGGCTTCTATCAGATGGTGTTTATTGAGGAGGTATCAAACTCGAGTCAGATCGCATTGAGTGTTGTCAAACAGCAGGAAGATCCGAAACCGGTTAAACGCAGCTCTGGTGGTAGTAAGAAAGGTGGTAGTGGAACTGCAGCAGCAGCACCTGCGAAACCCAAACCGACGCTTGGTGGCGGCAAAAAAGGCGGTTTGTTTGGCGGCGGAAAACGCGGTTTATAAGCCAGATAATTATAAAAATAGATTTCGGCATCGCTTAGACTATAAACAACGATGCCGAAATTTTTATTATCCTGAAATGGTAAAAGGATAGTATTCATGAAAAAATGCTTTTCCCGCATATCCCGTGTGATAGCACTTTGCGGCTTGGTTGCATTGGGATATGGATGTGTTGAAGCCGATGAACTTCCAACAAAACCCAATCAAACCGGCATTCATCTGACGACAAATGTCCAGGATTGGCGTGATGAAGTAATCTATCAGTTAATTGTCGATCGCTTTAATAATGGTGATATCAATAACGACTTTAACGTTGATACGCGTTCAATGGCTCGCTATCACGGCGGTGATTGGCAGGGAATCATTGATAAACTCGATTACCTGCAGGAACTCGGTGTGACCACATTATGGATTTCACCGCCAGTGAAAAATGTTGAAGAAGATGCAGGATTTGCGTCGTATCATGGATACTGGACGGTTGATTTTTTGAAACATAATCCCCATTTCGGTGATCTCGCAACATTGCGTAGACTTTCGGATGAGCTCCATAAACGCGGCATGAAACTCATTCTCGACATCGTGACGAATCACGTTGGACAGGTGTTTTTCTACGACATCAATATGAATGGTCAGGCAGATGAATGGCTTGCAGGACGTGGTGATACTGATAAAGGTTCAGGACGCACGAGTGGTGAGCTTTCTCGCGTGACAGAATATGATCCAGATTATTTGGCTCATGGGATTGATGCTTATACAAGTATGGGCATTTCGGGCCAGGCTCCAATCGTATTTTTTGATATGCCCGGTATCAATCGCGTAGCCCCAGGGCCGCAGGAAATTGATCTCGATGGCGACGGCAAAATTACGACCCCCGCAGAGAAACTTGGTTTCTCAAATCCAAATTGGTATCACCAGAGAGGTCGAACATACGATTATGACTCTGGTGCCGAAGGTTGCACAGTCACTCAGAGCTGGAATGAGTCAACACAAAGCCCAAATCTGAGCGATTTTAAATGCACATGCGAGCGCAAAATCACGAATTATGATTATTCGGATGGCGGTTATCTCGACGGCGAACGCCGTGATTATTGTCAGAATGAACAGACTCTTCTCGGCGATTTTCCCGGCGGTTTGAAAGACGTCGCGACAGAACGCAATGATGTTCGCAACGCCATGATTCAGGTATTTTCTTATTGGATTGATGTGACAAACTGCGACGGTTTCCGCATCGATACCTTAAAACATGTCGAATATTCATTCTGGGAAGAATTTGCAGACGGTATTCGCAAACACGCTGAATCACTTGGAAAGAAGAATTTCCTGATGTTTGGAGAAGCTTTTGATGGCAATGATCTCATTCTCTCAAGCTATACCAAAAATGTGAAATCCGTTGATTCTGTGTTTTTGTTCTCTCAGAAATACGCCATTGATAAAGCATTTAAATGTCCTCCGGGCAATAAGGTTTCATTCTGCCAGAAAAATGATTGTGCAAATCATGTTTGTAACACAGGCGATCTTTACAGCTGGCAATATGATGATGGGAATGGACATTACTATCGAGTTCCCGGCGGTCGTCATGCGCTCTTTAGCAATGAACCGCGAGCCAATGGCGTTGTCGATAGCAATAATCAGGGCGTAGCACCTCGCGATCTGCTCATCAATTTCCTCGATAATCACGACGTCAACCGCTATTTGTATGAACGAAATGATGATAAAGGCGTCGATTCGCTCAAAAATGCTCTTTCATTCCTCATTATGCAGCGCGGTATTCCCTGCATTTACTACGGAACTGAGCAGGGATACATGGGCGGCAATGATCCGGCAAACCGCGAAGATATGTGGAATCGCGATGCATCCGTTTTTGTGAAAAACAGCAGTCTTGGCTATAATGACTATCGTGCCTGGGATACGGGCAATCCTCTTTTCAAACATATTCAGAAGCTGATTAAAATTCGCAAGGCTGTACCTGTATTGAGACGAGGTAAAGTCGGAGAACCCATCTATGCGGAATATGACAACGGCGTACTGAAAAATGAAAGCATTTATGCTTTCACGCGAGAGTTGGATGGCAAATATGCTGCAATTATTGTGAATACACATGAAACAGATTCAGTCACGGTCAATATGACTTTGCCGTGGTCGGGGAGTTCAGTCGATGTTCTCAATAATAATGAATCGGTTTCCGGGTCTTCCATTTCAGTTCCTGCCATGACAACACGGATACTCATTCCGGAATCTGATCGTTCATCTTACGGCTTATAAATTTTTATAACACCTTCATTGATTAGGAAGATATTTATGTTCAAAAAAACGCTCATCAGCAGTGTCGCAGCGTGTGCTTTAATGATTTCAGCCAATGCATTTGCTCAGGATAATGATTGGCAGTCGATTCCTGACAATACAGCGATGCTGGATCGTGGGATGTGTTCACAAGGTGCCAGAATTGCCGCAGAAGTCGGCGGTGCATTGGTTGGTGCAGGAATGACGCTTTCGGCTGGTTTTATCGTTTCCTATATCGCAGATCACAAACAATATGTGAAAAATGGCGGTACAGACGGTAAAAAAGAAATCATGAATACAGCCTTTATCGTATCAGCTGTGATTACCCCCTTTGCAGAAGCTGGATTTATTCATTGGGTTGGCGATGAAATGGGAAGCTGGGGAAAAGGCTGGACTCCTTATGCAGGTGGTGTTGTGGGTGGCGCACTTGGCGCAGGTCTTGGTGCCATTGGCTTTATCGATGACGATGATATGGGCTGTATGACGACATGGATTGGGGCAGCCGCCGGTGCCATTATCGGTGCCATTACGTGGTACGAAATCTCCCATAATCAGGAAATATCGAAATCGACGATTTCCAATCTTCATCCAGTTCTTGAAGTGACAGATCGCTATACATCCTTGGGATTTGGTTTCGATTTCTAGGTTTTATCAATCTGATAAGACAAAAAAGCATTGCCTGAAAGCGATGCTTTTTTTTTTGATTATTATTATTTCCAAATGCCGGGGCCGAGTATGCGGCTTCCTGTTTTGGTGATGAGAATGTCATCTTCGATGCGAATTCCACGGCAATCTCGATAATTTTCGAGTTCTCGGTAGCAAATGAATTCGTCATTGTGTTTTTTCGCAGCCCAACGGTCGATGAGTTCTGGAATGAAATAACATCCAGGTTCGACGGTGAGAACAAATCCCGGTTCGAGACGTCGGGCGAGCCTGAGTGCATCAAGTCCAAATTGGGAAGAGCGTTTTGTTCCTGGGGCATAACCGACGTCATCGCCGTAGTTTTCCATATCATGTGCATCGAGTCCGAGCATGTGACCGATGCCGTGAGGCATGAAGAGTGCGTGAGCACCAGCGGCAAGTGAATCGTCGACATTGCCGCGCATAAGGCCGATTTCCTGAAGAGCGATTGTCAGAGCGCGGCAAGCAGCCATGTGGACGTCGTATTGCGAAGTTCCGATGACTTGTGTCTGTTTTATGCCGGCAGCTTGTGCCGCCAAAACAGCGTTATAAAGCGCCTGCTTTTTAGAAGAAAATGTGCCGGAAGCCGCGAATGTCCTCGTAATATCGGCACAATAACCTAATTTTGATTCTGCACCACAGTCGATGACAAGCATATCATCTCGTTCAATTCGATGACTGTATGCCTGATTGTGAAGGGTTCCACCATGAACCGTAACAATGGGTTCAAAAGCCTGAGCACGTTCATTGGCTGAAGCCGGCACGAGAAGTGCCGCCAGAACATCGGATTCGAGACGGCCTGGTTCAATAACGGCATGAGCAGAAGAAATCATGCGCTTTGTGAGTGTAATGGCTTCTTCAATTTCTTCAATTTCTTCGTCATCTTTAACAGCTCGAAGTGCGATAATGGCTCGCCCGAGTTCGCGCGAAGCGCGAGCAGAAAGCTCGTTGATGTTGATGTGAAGCCATTCGGCAAGTCGGGCTTTGAGCTGCCAGTCATAAGGGGCAATAAATAAAGTGTTTTTGTCAATGACATTGGCGAGTTCCCGATAATCCGCGACATATTTGATGTTGGCTTTATCGGCAATTTCTCGAGGAGATGGGACGGGACCTGTCCAGATGACGTCATCGGGATCCGGCGTTGAAACATAGAGAGTTTCTGAACCGTCATCGCGAATCAGGAGGGCTGCATCGGGTTCGTTGAGGCCTGTAAAATAACGGAATGTTGCATCCTGATGAAAAGGGTAGATTTCTGCGGGATAATTTCGGGGAACGAAAGAAGCTGAGAGGATGAGGATATTGCCCTGGGGGGCAGTTTTTCTGAGGATTTCGCGGCGTTTTGTGTAATTCATGGCTGTAGTTTTTATCGCGTGAATGAAAAAAAAAGAGAAAAGCGCGGGCGTATTGCAGATAGCCCGCGCGAGCTTTCGTATCGCGAAGCGATAGAAAGCGGTCAAAAGTATAAAACAAAATCAGCGAGAATTCTATGTGCTGTCTCAAAATACGAGTGAGTAGCAGGCGTTTGTTCACATGGTTTCCGTCGAAAAACCAATAAAAAAGCCGCTTCCAAGATGAAAGCGGCTTTAAGTGGTTGTGCTAAGCGCGATTATCTACATGTTGCTTCATAGTCATAGGAGGCATTATAGCCGTTTTGACAAGAATTGCAGGTTTGAAGTGAAATGACTGATGAGCTATTGCAGGCGATTTTCTGATTATCGCCGTAGCACATGGAAACAGCATAATAACCACCAAATACACCCAATTTTCCGCTGTCGCCCTCTTCACAGAAATAAAGTTCGAACGTGCCTGAGTTACAATTGTCGGAAAAGTCGACCAGCGAACCTTCATCTTCTGCATCACAGGGCTGTACGCAATCAGCCCAGCCATATTCCAGCTGTTCATCGCAGTAATAATTACTGCCATAATCTTTGCAGGTGTAGGAGCCGCCTAAAACATTAATATAAGTTGAGCCGTCGCAGGCAACGAGCGTATTGCCGTCGCAACCGAATTCACCATATTCAGCAGAGGTGCAGCTTGCGCCAAGTGTGTGCGTGCTGGAACCTTCGTTATTATTACCGCCGCCGGAAATGCAGGCGCCATTAGCACAGCCGTTTTGGCATGTTGTTGTGGCCCACTGACCGTTTGTGCAAGTCAGGAGGTTGTTGCCATTGCACTGTTTTGAACCATTTGAGCAAGCAGGTGTTGAACCACCAGCGCATGCGGTACCAGCGGCATTGCAAGCTCCGCTTGTGCATTCGGTGTAATCATCAATGCTGGTTGATGCGTCGAGCATGACTTTGTAGTCACCGACCTGTGTGCAGGTGGTATTGTATGAGAAAACTCCATCTGAGAATTCTGTGCAGGCAGTTCCAGTCTGTCCTACGGTTGAACAGGATTGCGCGCATTCATAATAGGTTCCTGTGGCGTCTGTTGTACAAACCGCTATGCTTGTCGAGCTGCTGGCTTTGCAGATAGATTCGAGGGTCTGACCGCCAGTGGTTTTGTCACCGCAATAGAAATATGCAGAATCTGTGCAGCCTTCGGTTTCGTTACAGTTGCCGTCGCAGATGTTAAAGTTATTGCTGTCAATGAATTCCGCATAATCGCCGTTTGTCGTTGCGCTGCAGACCAGTGGGTAAGCGACGTAAATACCGTAATCTGAGTAATAATCGCAATAATAGCCTGTTGTTTCTCTATTCTGGGATGCGGAGCAGAGCTCGACGCAGTCAGAAACAGAAGAACTGCTGTTTGTACGGCAGGTTGCATTCATTTGTGCGCAACTGGCAGTGGAAACTTTTGCAGAAGTGTTGCAGTAATAAATGGTGTCACCATTGCAAACATTATCAAATGATTCGTTGCAGGAATCGCCGACATTCGGAAGGTTTCCGCTGGATTTGCAAACGAGATTGACGCTGTCGCAGCCATTTGCGCATGTTGTGGTTGACCACTTACCATTGCTGCAGGTCATGAGGTTACTGCCACTGCATTTCTTTTCGTTGCCGGTACAATCAGCAGGAGCGTTCGTGCAGGCACCGTTTGAGCAGCCATTTGCGCATGGTGTGGTAGCCTGGACCCACTGACCATTGGTGCAGGTCTGGACGTATACACCGTTACACTGAGTCTGGCCATTTGAACACACAGCGGGAGCATCTTTGCAGGCATTATTTTCGCAGCCATTTGCGCATGTTGTGGTTGACCACTGACCATTGTTGCAAGTCTGGAGATTGTTGCCATTGCACTGTTTTTGGCCGTTGGTGCAAACAGAAGGAGCGGCTTTGCATTCACCGCCTTCGCATGCGTAATCGCAAACGGTTCCGTTCACCCACTGATTGTTGGTGCAAATTTGCTGTGTATTGCCATTGCACTGTTTGGCGCCATTTGAACAGGATGTATCGTTGACGCAGATACCGGCAGAACATGCGACACTGCAAACCTGAGAATTTCTCCAGGTATTGGCTGAACAGGTCTGGATTGTTTTTCCATCAGCTGCGCATTGTGTTTCATTGTCGTAGCAGACAATGCAAGCGCCATTTTTGCAACCTTTTGCACAAGCAGAAGTCTGCCATGCATTGTTTTGGCAAATCTGAGCATTTCCATTGGCGTCACACTGAGTGGCACCATTTGCACATGTTGGAGCGGCATTGCAATTGCCATTTGAACAGCCATTGCTGCAAGGAATTGTCTGCCAGCTGTTGGAGACACAAACCTGAGCATTTCCATTGGCATCACACTGTCTTGCACCACTTGTGCATGTTTGAGCGGGATTGCAGGTACCAGCTGTGCAACCGTTTGAGCATGGAATTGTGACCCACTGATTGTTCAGGCATTCCTGAGCATTTCCATTGGCATCGCACTGTTTTGCACCATTATCGCAAACTTTGGTGACAGGGACATTGGAATTGCAGACACCGGCATTGCAGCCATAAGGACAGTCAATGGGTTTGATATTGCCATTTTCACAATGCATCAAAATCTGAGAATCGCGGCAGAAATCGGCACTGCATGCAGCATTGCATTTACCGGCATTGCATCCGAGAGCGCAGGCAACTTCAGAAGTTTTGCCGTTGTCGCACATCAATAATGTTGCGGCGTCTTTGCAGACATCAGTACTGCATGCTGCTTTGCAAACACCTTTTTCGCAGCCATATGGGCATGGAACAATGCTCTGAATACCAGCATTACAGGCGAGCAGAATGTCACTATTCTGACAGACATTAATGGAACACTGTTCGTTCTGAGTGGGAGCTTTGCACGCACCAGCTTCGCAACCGAATGAGCAAGGAACTTCGCTTTGAACACCGCTGTTACATGCGAGCAGCGTTGATGCATCTTTGCAGATATTGACAGTGCAACCGGCGGGTTGATTCATCGGTTTGCAGGCACCATTTTCGCAACCATATGTGCAGGTCAGTTCTGTTGAAATTCCCTGAGAACAAAGGACGAGAGTGGAAGCATCTTTACATATGTTTGCTGTACATGTTTCCGGTTGTTTTTCGTCCTCTGAGTTGCCTTCCGCACAGCCGACGACTGTGAACAGAGCCGCAAGAACACTGAGTTTTGTCCATAAATTTTTCATAAATCCTCCAGAAAAAACATCACTTTATTATTGTTTGTAAGAAAATTTTTGGGGCCGGGCTATTTCGCCGATATGGATGATTTGCCGCAGAAAACCCCATAAAACCCCAAAAGATATGCATCATCGGCGAAATACGCCACGGCTGACGGCGCTACTCGCCTGTGGCTCAATACGCGCCGTCATTGTATTACACATCTCAGAGTGTGCACAATATCACACCTACATACTTAATACCACATTAACCTACAGGGTGGCATAAAAAAAATGTTACTAAATATGTGAGTTTGTATCTTTGGGTTGCGATGGAGAAAACTTAGGTAGATGCTTGGAATACGACGCGTTTCCCGAGAGTGAACAGCGGCCCTCCGCCAAAAATCAGGAGGCAGTCACCCGGTTGCATGAGTTTGGATGCAGCATTTTCGAGGGTTTGAAAAGATTCGAATGCTCTGGCATCGCAATTGGGCTGATGGTTAACAATTTTACTTGCAAGTGCTGGACTTGTGAGATTTTCGATGACAGGTTCTCCGGCGCCATCAAATGGCGCAAGCAGTACGACATCTGCGGCTGAAAGATTTTTTGCGAGTGCATCCCAATGGCATTTCATAAGTGAATATCGATAGGGATGATAAATGGCGATAATGCGTTTGGCGAGTCCATGCAGCCATTCGATGTCATTTTTCACGCATGTCGGGTGGCTGGCGTAATCTGTAACAAGCATTAAATCGCCATTTCTTTGAATCTGACACCGATCTTTAAGGCCTATATATGAAGCCAGAGAAGATGCAATCTGATCAGAAGAAAGGCCGATGATGCTGAGCAGGCAAGCGGCTGAAGCCAGATTTTGAGCATTTGCTCGTCCACCGAGATGGGGCAGGATGGAATAGACTTCTCCGTTTGCTTCGCGAATTGTTAATAGACAGCGACCTTTTGAGTCTGGATCTGAAATTTTCCATGCCAGAGCTGGTGCACTGAGCTGTCCTTCTTCGCAAACCCAGCTGATTTCAGTGCAGTCTTCGAGTTGTGCATAGAGTTTGGGGGCACCAATACCGGCATAATGAATAATGACGTGAGTGCCGTGTTTAAGGCAGGCTCGTACGTGCGATGCAAATGTATTCACAATGTCGTCGAGGTCGCGATAAACATTGAGGTGGTCTTCTTCAACATTGTTGATGAGCAGGAATGCGGGACGATGAAAGAGGTGTGTGCGATCGGATTCGTCGACTTCGCAAATGAGATATTGGGCATCATTTCGGCAGATGGAAGGTTGTGAAAATCCGATGGGGATTGCCCCGAGAATGTCACTGACGGGGATTTGTGCGTCATTCAAACCTTTCAGAATGGCGGCAGCGGTTGTTCCTTTTCCATGAGTTCCGCAGACTGCCATGCTTCCGTTGGCCTGATTTGCAAAACGCGCGAGTGCTTCACCTCTGCTGCAGCCAATTCCGGCAGAATCAGCCGCTGAACGTTCAGGATTTTCAGGTGGAACGGCAGCAGAATAGATGACGAGTTCAGCACCGTCGATGTTTTCAGCTTTTTGTTCGCGGAAGATTTTGCAATGACGATTTTCCCAGAATTCAAGTTTTTCATTAGAAATCCAGGGATCGCTTCCGGAAATCTCGTGGCCGGCATCAGAGAGATAAAGCGCAAGGCTGTGCATACCGGCTCCAGCAATACCAATGAGATGAATTTTCATATATCAGCCACCTGTATTCTTTGTTCCGCAAAGTTCGTCGCCAGCGAGGCATTCGACAATACCGAAAAGATATTCGCCGGCATTGCTGCTGCTGGAATAAGTGTCTACGACAAAGTAGTATGTTCCGGCAGCGAGATTTCCTTCAACCCATTTGTCACCTCGAGCAAGGCAGCCACTGCCATCGAGTGATTTGAGCATATGAATATCGGCATCAACCCCCTGGGCACTGACTGCAAAAGCTCTGATTTTCTGGGCTTTGGTCAGTTTGAGTTGGTAATAGATTTCAGGACCTGCTTCAGATGTTGTTTCACATGCTGTATAGGTTGAAATGTTGTTTGTTCCCTTGGATGTGTTGCCGGCATGAGTATAGGGCAGATTTGAAATAATGTATGGAGCAGCTTTTGTTCCGGAGCCTTCGTAGACAACGGGTGCATCGGGGGCTTTTTCACTCTGAACGACAGTACGATAGGCGCGATCAAGCATTTCAAGTGCATACCTGTTTCTGGCATTTGCACCATATTTCATGTTGCTGTTGGTGAAATTGCAGCCGCCACCGCCTGAAGTGTGATGAAGGTTATCTGTGCTGAGTCCGTAGTTGTTGGATTTAAGAGGTTCCTGCATTTGCAGGTAGGCGAGGTCGAGAAATGGGACCTGATATTGTTCTGCAAGACCTCTGGAAACGGCATTGAATACCGGAACAAAATAGAATGGGTTGAGGTAATTTAATGTCGTTCCATTGTATTTATAAACATTCTGATAACCTGTTCCAAGGATTAAGGGAATGACTCCGGTTGGAATCATGAGGTCGAGTGCCTTTCGATATTCTCGATAAAACCACTGAAGTGTGTAGAAAAAGCCTTCGTTACTGGTTCCGGTTGGTCGCGAGTATCCGAACCACCCGATATCGTTGGAACCATAATCGATAAAGGCAAAGCGAGGATTCATGGCACTGAGCTCTTCGGAGAGTTTGCCTGTCGTAAGGGCTTTATTGACTGTCCATCCAATGACCGCAGAAACAGAATCGCGACTGAATGAATTCGGGGATTTGGATTGAAATGCACTGATGGAATTTTCGAGAGAAGTTGCACCGTTCAGGTTGTGGGTTTGATTGCTTGCAAAGCAATACATAAAGACTGTTCCTGGGGCAAAATGGGAGTCTCCAAGTTTGGCAAAGTGGACGTTGCTTCTCGATTTTTTGGCAGCAATGTTTTTCATTTGCTGAACAGAATACTCGGTGACAGGTGAAAGAATCTGATTTCCCGGATAACGCGTGGGTTTCATAACGACATCCGGTTTGCAGGCACCTTTATCGCAGCCATTGCTGCATGGCGTGACACTTGACCAGACGCGACATCCCTGAGCATTCGTCGTGCATGAACGGTAGCCGGAACCACTGCATTCTTTTGCATTGGCTTCACAGGCATGATTGCAGACACATGCACCGCTTTTGCAAGCCATATCGTTGCATGGCGTGACAGAAGACCACTCGTAACATCCATCCCCGTTGGTATCTGTACAGGTTTTAAATCCGTTGGATGATGAATCGCATTCTGTTTTGCCATTTGTGTCGCATTGGTTTGTGCAGTCACATTTCCCGCTTTTGCAGGTTGTACCGGATCTACAGGATGTGGCGGCAGACCATTCGAGACACGAGTCATCATCATAGTTTCCGCAGGTTTTGACACTGGAAGTACCATCACATTCGGTTAAACCGGATTGGCTGCATTCATTTGTGCAAGGGTCAGGCTCCGTCGTGTTGTCTTCGCAGATTCCGTTATTGCAATGTTCATTTGCGTTGCATGGTGCAATGAGGATTTCGAGACATCCGTCGCCATTATAATCATCGCACACCATGGTTTTTCCGTCCTGTGTGCAGGATTTTGAACCTGGTTGGCATTCATTTTGGCAGTTTTCTTCAGATTTTTTACATTCACCTTTAGAACAGACAGTCCCACTTTCGCAATCTGCTGTTTCAAATTCGTAGCATCCGTTTTCATTGAGAACACAGGTTTTCAACTGGTTGTTTGAGAGGCATTCTGTTTCACTGGGAGTACACTGGTTTTCACATTCATCCGGATTTTCAGCGACACATTTGCCTTGTAGACAAGTCTTGCCATTGGCGCATGAAACATTTTGAATTTTGTAACAACCATCATCGCCAATGAAGCAGGTTTGAAGCTTTTTCACGGAAAGACAGGATGTTTCGTTGGGATTACATTCATTCTCGCAAGGTTGTTCCCCCCGGTCATCGACACAAATTCCGTCATCGCAGGTATAGCCCTCCGGGCAATCGATCGTTTTATATGCGAGACAGTTATTCTCATTTTTCGTGCAAATACTGGCTGTATTATCGTCGATACAGCTTTTCGTATTGGCTTTGCATGCGTCTTTACATTGTTTGTCCTCTGGGTCCTGTAAGTCTGAGGTAGCGTCCGGTACAATATAGACAACGGAGCTATCGGTGCATCCAGACATGCATGCTAGAAGGATGATTGTAAAAAGTTTAAGATTATGATTCATTGAGCATTAACCTCCAGTTGTTTTGGAGCCGCAAAGGCCGTCATCGGGCATGCATTCTGTTATGGCGAAAACGTAATTTCCAGAACCGGAACGGGTATCGACGACAAAGTAATAGGTTCCTGCCGCGAGGTTTGCTTCAATCCATTTATCGCCGCGAGCAAGGCATTGATTGCTATCAAGTGCAGAAAGCAGGTGAATGTCGGCGTTGACATCACCAGAACTAATGGCAAATGCTCGTATTTTCTTCGAAGATGTGAGCTTAAGTTGATAATAATTTTCAGGACCATTTTCGTGGGTATCTGTTTTACAGCTATAGACAGAGAAAGTCTTTTCGCCATTTTCAGAATTCCCTGTATGCGTAAAGTTGACATCCGGAATGATAAAAGGATCAGATTTTTTGCCTGTACCCTGGAATGGAATGGCATTATCTGGTGCAGTTTCGTCGTTGACGACGGTTTTCCATGCACGGTCGAGCTGTTCAATGGCATAACGATTTCTGGCATTATGGCCGTATTTCATGCATTCATCTGTAAAATCGCAGCCACCGTTTTTGGATGAATGATGCAGATAACCTTTAAACCAGTCTTCATAATTGAGTCCATAATGGTTGGACTTGAGAGGCTCCGTGTTCTGAAGCAGCATGAGATTGACATAAGGAATTTGATATTGTTCTGCCATTGCTCGGTTGAGCGCATCAAAAACAGGGGCAAAAAAGCGAGGATTGAGGTCGCCAAGTCCTGCGTCACATTTATCCATGATGCCGGTACCGATGATAATGGGAATCACACCGGTTGATATCATTTGATCGATGGCTTTGAGGTAGGTTTTGTAATAAGCTTCGAGTGTATAGAAATAGCCTGTATTGCTGATATTTTCTGGGCGTGTAAAACCGTAGTACCCCATGTCATTTGAACCGTAATCGATGAATGCAAATCTAGGGTTCATAGCCGCAAGTTCTTCATTTAATTTTCCTGATACGGCATCATTTACTCGCCAGCCGACGACGGCAGACACGGAGTCGCGACTGAATGAATTCGTGCCGTCGGACTGAAAGGCTTGAATGACATTTTCGAGGAAATCAGCGCCATTGAGATTGTGTGTTTTATTGCTCGCAAAACAATACATAAAAGCAGAGTTAGGGGCAAAGTGCGAATCTCCGATTTTGGCGAAGCGTAAGTCTTTTCTGGACTGTTTGGCAGCAATGGCTTTCATCTGTTTGACGGAATAAGCCGTAATAGGGGAAAGAACCCGATCTGCGGGATAGCGTGTGGGTTCCATGATGACTTCTGGTTTGCATTCTCCATTGTTGCAACCGGCATTGCAAGATGTTATCGCTGACCAGACTCGACACCCCTGGGCATCTGTTGTGCAGGTGCGGAATCCATCTCCACTGCATTCCTTTGCATCTTCCTTACAGGCATGATTGCAAAGGCATTTCCCTCCTTGGCATTGTGTATTTGAACAGAGCGAGAGTTCAGACCATTCAAGACAACCATCATTATTGATATCTGCGCATGTTCGGAAACCGTTTTCACTTTTATCACATTGTGTTAAGCCATTTTGATCACATTCGTTCCTGCATCCGCATGTTCCTGCACTGCATTTGACATTGTCTGGACATTCCGAAAAATCAGACCATTCAAGGCATATATCATCGTCATAATTGCCGCATATTTTAAGACCGTTTCCGTCATCGGAGCATTGAGTCGTATCGGCTTGTGGGCATTCATCTATGCATTCGTCATGTTCATCCGTATTCTTAGTGCAAATGCCATTTTTACAGACTTCATCCGTTTTGCATGGAGAAATCATATTTTCGAAGCATCCATCGTCGTTAAAATCGCCGCAAACCATTGTTTTCCCGTCTGGGGTACACGATTTTGAACCATTGCGACATTCGCTGGTGCAGTCTTTATTGTTCTGATCTGTAGTGCAGTGGTTGTTTTGGCAGATTTTCCCCTTGGCACATGAGACGGTTTGAATGGAGTAACATCCGTCATCATTGAGCGCGCATGATTTAAGTTTAACATCGGAGATACACTCAGCTTCGAAGTTTTCGACGGAACATTCATCCTGGCACTTTTGGCCTTTGGAATTCGAGCCGTTGTTAATAACAACCGTTTCTTCCGAACAACCTGAAAATGTAAGAATGCTTAGAAAAATGCTAAGTATTAAGTGCTTATTCATAAGACTTAACCGCCTGTTGTTTTGGTTCCACAGAGTGGATCTTCGTTCATACATTTGACGACGCCGAACATATACTCACCGGCTTTGGCATCGGAAGTAAATGTGTCGATAGAAATGTAATAGGTCCCTGCATCAAGTTCTGATTCGACCCATGTATCGCCACGTGCCATGCAGTTATTGTCATCCAGTGATGTTTTGAGATGGATGTCGGCATCGACATTGGTATCACTGACGACAAAAGCACGTATTTTTGTTTTTTCAGTGAGCTTTAATTTGTAGAAAACCTCAGGTCCGGCTTCACTTTTGGTTGAAGCGCATGAATAGGAATCGTAATTTTTTGAACCTTTTTTGGTATCACCGGCATGGGTATAGGGAAGACTGTCGATGTCATAAGGATCAGATTTTGAGCCGCTTCCGACAAAAGGAATGACAGTTGTATCTGGAGCTGTTTCACCTTTGACAACTGTTTTCCATGCGCGATTGAGCATTTCAATGGCGTATCTGTTTCTGACATTATGGCCGTATTTCATGCCTTCTGCTGTAAAATCACAACCGCCATTGAATTTCTCATGATGAAGATTGTCGGAGCACAGACCATAATTGTTGGATTTTATGGGTTCCTGTGACTGAGCGTACATGAGGTTGAGATAAGGAATCTGGAACTGTTCTGCAAATCCACGATCGACTGCATCAAAAATGGGGGTAAAGTAGATTCTGTCGAGTCCTCTCGTCTCTCCTTCCTGTCTCGTCATAATACCAGTGCCGACGATGAGTGGAATAACACCATTTGAAATCATGATGTTGAGGGCAGTTTTATAGCTTCTGTAATAGTTCTGAAGTGCTTTTAAATAGCCACTTCCCGATGTGTCTTCTGGGCGAGTGTACCCCTGCTTGTACATATCATTTGAACCATAATCGATGAATGCAAAGCGAGGATTTATAGCGGAAATTTCCTTTTCAAGCGGGCTGTTTGGCGATCCGGAAATGGCATCACCTGCAGTCCAGCCAGCAACTGCCGTTACGGATTCACGACTGAAACAGTTGGTACCATCGGATTGAAAAGCCTTAATCACGTCCTCCAGAAATGTTTCGCCGTTCAGATTATATGCAGGGGTATTACTGCTTGAAAAACAATACATGAAGAAACGGTATTTGTCATCTTTGGCGAAATGAGAATCTCCGACTTTGGCAAAATGGTTGTCATTTCTGTCTTTTTTGGCTGCAATGGCTTTCATTTGTTCGACAGAATATGCCGTGATTGGGGAGAGAATCTGATTTCCCGGATATCGCGTGGGTTTCATGACAATTTCCGGTTTGCAGGCGTCATTTTCGCATCCATTTTTACAGGGGGAAATCGAAGACCATTCCAGGCAGCCATCCTGATTTGTATCAGCACATGTTCGAAAGCCATCTCCGCTGCATTCGGTTTTGCCGTTTGAATCGCAGGTGTTTACACAGCCGCATTTATTGTCTTTGCATGCCGCATTATCAGCGCATTTTTGAGTTTCGGACCATTCGAGACATGTATCTGCATCGTAGTTTCCGCATGTCCGGATGTTTTCGTTGTCGACGCATTCGGTTGCAGTTTCCTCGCTGCACTCATCTTCGCAAATATCGGGATCATCCTGTTCATTTGTACAGATTCCATTTTTGCAGACATCATTTCCGGTACAGGCCTGGATTTGATTTTCAAGACATCCGTCGCCGTCAAAATCATCACAAACCATGGATTTACCGTCTTCTGTGCATAATTTTGAACCGGGTTTGCACTCATTTTCGCAGGTTTTTTCCTGGCATTTTCCTTCTAAACAGGTTTGACCTTCTTTACAGGAAGTCGCCTCAAAGAAATAACATCCGTCGTCGTCGACTTTGCAAACTTCGAGGTCGCCGTTATCTGTGCATTGTTTTTCGTTTTCTGTACATTGATCGTGGCATGGAAGTTTATGAACGACAAAATCATTCTCACCAGAACATGCGGATAATGCGGCTGTTATTGCAAAGGCTAATGTTCTGAATTTATACTGCATTTGTCGGACTCCTTTTGTTCAATCTTTTCCAAGATACATTAGATAGCGCAAAAGAAGTCTGATTGGTAATTGATATTACACAAAATTCAATGGGGGATGCGGGAGACGTGAGTTGGGGAACACTGTGCAATGATGCGCCGTCGCTTTGCAACGGCAATTTAAGCTTTATGCGGGTGTAATTGCACACAGCACACAGCTAATTGCATATTGCACCATATTTGAGCAGGAGAGATCTGATTTCGAACGATTTTGTCATGTGCAGAGGAGTTTTGCCATTCTTATTCTGAATATTTGGATTTGCGCCATTTTTGAGTAAAAGTTCAAGAATGACAAGGTAATGTGATAAATGCAGCAGTGTATTGCCGTCGTTATCCTGGACATTGGGATCTGCACTGTTTTGGAGCAGAAGCTCAACAAAACGCTTTGAAATATCGAAAGTCTGATATGTTTTATTATTGGTGTCTATGGCTTGAAACAGCGGCGTTTTGCCATCATTGTCCCGAATGTTTGGGTCTGCGCCGCTGTTGAGCAAAAGTTCTGCAATTTTATAATACTCGTCAGCCTCTATCTGCGAGGAGGTTGATGCCTGTGTGATGGCTGAATGCAGCGGTGTTTTGCCATCATTGTCTCGAATATTTTTATACGCCTTTTTTTTAAGCAATTTAAATGCGAGATCGCTTGAATTTGCCAAATGGAGAGGTGTTCTGCCGTTGTTATCCTGAATGTTAATATCTGCACCGCTCTCAATGAGACAATCAACAATATTTAATGATTTTTCCAAATGAAGTACTGTTTTTCCTTCGGCATTTTGTGCGTTGATAAGAGTGCCGTATTTGCACAAAGTTTGAATCTGTATGGGGGAATGGGTATAAAATAGTGCTGTATTTCCCTGCGAATCCATGATGTTGAAGTTTGCCTGGTGTGCTTTGAAAAGAGACAAAATTCGGTTAGCTTGTTGGGGTTTTAGCTTTAGCACATGAAATAATGCGGGGGTTCCATCAGGCGTGCAAACGTCTGGGGTGACGTTCATCTCCAGAAGTCCATTGATAATGTGAATATCGATTTGTTGAATGGCTTTAATAAGCAGAGGCGTGCCATCCGCAAGTCGAGCATTGGAGGAAATTGTGTCGAAAAAATCAACGGATTCAGTCCACTGTTTTACGTCCTGAGCGTAATTATTGGCTTTAAATCTTTTGCTTAGGAGGCCGATTGCCGATGCGCCAGCAATTCCAGCAATGATAAGAGGAGGGATCATTTTAATGTGCAATGAGCAAAGAGCAATGTGTAATGAACAATGTGCAATTGGATGTTTAACCGGGCCGAACGATGATGCTGCGTAGTACGCTACGCCGTTATGTGGATTTATTTTCAATGACGAGAATGAAAAAAACGCATGCGCATCGGCGTTGCCGATAGCATGCGCAGGGCTGCGTATCGGCGAAGCCGAAAGCAGGCCTCGCGAAGCCGTATTGCCGAAGGCAATAGGCGAAGACATCATAATCATTATCCATATAAATGAAAATGTGATAAATCCATGAGGGCTTTTTGTGCCCGAATCATTTTAGCCAACTGGAGACTGGTATGAGCGATAATATTCTGGACCTTCTCGAACAGGTCAAAAACGTCGTGCAGGACGATCTGCCCGAAAAGCTCTTTATCTTTCCGATGACGGAGAACGTGATTTTTCCGGATGTCATGATGCCGATTGAAGTGCCGCCAGGGCCGATGCTTGAGCACGTCAACCGCGCGCAAACGCATAGCGATTATCTGGGATTTTTGTGGGGAGAAGGTGACGACCCGTCGAAACTGACCGCAGAAACGCTTTCAAAAGTCGGCTGCGTCGGCCATATCATGCGCATGGCCCGTATGCCGAACGGCTCCTACACGATGATCGTTCACTGCGTCAGTCGTATGCGCGTTCAATCCTTTTTGAAGAGCGATCGTCTGATTGCGGAAGTCGAATATCTCGAAGATATCGAAGAAGAATCCGACGAAATGAAAGCTTATACGCGGAATATTCAGTCTGCATTGACGAAGCTTTCGGGGATGGAGCAGTCATCGATTCCAAGAGAATTGCTGAGTGCAATGCTTGCGATGGACAAGCCGGGGCGTCTGGCCGATATGATTGCTTCGCATTTTGAGATTCCGAATGACAAGCGTCAGAAAATTCTGGAACAGCTCAATGTGAGAAAACGCATTGAGACGGTTTATGAAATTCTCGTCAAGGAACTCGATCTGGCCGCATTGGGGCAGAAAATCCACGACACGATTCATGAACGCATTGAAGCCAGTCAGCGCGAGTTCTTCCTTCGCGAGCAGCTGCGCGCGATCCGCAAGGAACTTGGCGATGAAAAGGATGAAATCGCACTTGCTGTTCAGAATTACAAAGAACTCATTGCTTCGTCTGGAATGAGCGAGGAAGCCGCAACAAAAGCTAATGAAGAGATAAAGAGATTGGCGGTGTTGACGCCGGAATCGAGCGAAACCAATGTCATTCGAACCTATCTGGACTGGCTTTGCAATTTGCCGTGGAAAACGGCAACCGAAGACAATCTCGATTTGAAATATGCCGAGAAAGTGCTCGAACAGGATCACTTTGGTCTGGATGACATCAAACAGCGCATTTTGGAATTTCTGGCTGTCCGCAAGCTGAAACCGGATCATCAGGGGCAGATCATTTGTTTTCTGGGCCCTCCGGGTGTTGGTAAAACGAGTCTTGCCCGTTCGATCAATCGCGCTCTGAACCGAAAATTCTTTGGATTTTCGCTGGGTGGTTTGAAAGATGAAGCTGAAATTCGTGGTCATCGCCGTACGTATGTCGGTGCCATGCCGGGCAAAATTATTCAGGGCATCAAACGCGTTGGCGTGAGAAACCCCGTATTCGTTCTCGATGAAATCGATAAACTCGGCAGCGACTGGCATGGCGATCCCTCCAGCGCAATGCTCGAAGTCCTCGATCCTTCGCAGAATAATGCGTTTAACGATCACTACCTCGATGTGTGTTTTGATCTGTCCGACGTCATGTTCATCGCAACCGCGAACGATGCCTCAACGATTCCAAGACCGTTGCTGGATCGTATGGAAATTATTGAACTTTCCGGATATATCGATGAAGAAAAGTTCCAGATTGCCAGACGCCATATCGTTCCGAAAGAAATTGCGGAACACGGCATGACGAAAGACGATATGCAGTTTACGCCAAGTGGCTTGAAGAAGATCATTCGCAGCTACACACGCGAAGCTGGTGTCCGCGAACTCGAACGCCAGATTGCCAAGGTTTGTCGTAAAAATGCGAAACGCGTTGCCGTTGGTGACAAGCCGGTTGCGAAGATTACTCCCGAAAACGTCAATGATTTTCTGGGTCAGCCCATTTATACCGATGAAGTGATTAGTCGCGGTCTTCTTCCCGGTGTGGCTGTTGGCCTTGCGTGGACACAGTTCGGTGGCGAAATTCTCTTTATCGAGACGACGAAGATGCCCGGTGTCGGTCAGCTTAAACTGACAGGTCAGCTCGGCGAAGTCATGAGCGAATCCGTTCAGATTGCATTCAGTTATATTCGTGCCAACATGGATTCTCTCGACGTCAAAGAGGAAATGTTCCCGAAATTCGATTTTCACGTGCATTTCCCTGCTGGCGCCGTTCCAAAAGACGGTCCGAGTGCCGGTATCACGATTACGACGAGTATTTTGTCACTTTTGCTCGGACAGCCGATTCCGGAAAGACTGGCGATGACTGGCGAAATTACTTTGACAGGCAATGTTCTTCCGGTCGGCGGCATCAAGGAAAAAGTCATTGCAGCCAAACGCGCCGGCGCAAGAACACTCGTGATGTGCTCTAAAAACCGCCGCGATGTCGACGAACTTGCCGAATACATCCGCGAAGGATTGACGTTCTATTTCGTAGATCACTACAAGGAAGTATTCAATTTCGTCTTTAAAAAACGCTGCAAAGTCGATTTGAATAATCTGCCGAAGAATGTTCTCTATACGCCGAAAGAAGCATCGAAAAATACGGCACTTCAGGCTGGAACAGAAGAAACAGAGACAGAAACTGATGCGGCATCTGTTGATGCAAAGAAAAGTAAAAAACGTTCTTCCCAAAAAGGACAATAACAATGAATAAAACGAGAATTTCTCGCACAATACTGTGTTTTTGCCTTGTTTTTATCATGGCAATGATGTCTGCATGCACGAAAACTCCTGAAGAAGTTCGTGAGTGGATACACGATAAGCGTTGTCCCGTTAAGATGAAGGAGTTCGTGCAGAATGAGCGTTTTCCTCTTGAATCAAAAGTGGAAGCCATTATGGTTCTGACGGAACGCAGCAACTGTGTGGAACTTCCCGATGTGCTTGGGGAACCGCTGAAAGTGGATGAGGTGAACCGCATTGTTGCCGGGGTCATTGAACGCATGGATGCGTTGCTCGAGGAAAGACCCGAGTATGAAACGAAAGTGAAAGACGCAGCCTATTATCTGTTAAAACTCGATTTAACGGATGAAAACGATGCCGCATTGAAAGATCTCATTAAGCATTGGCTTGACAGCGATAATTTCTTCCTTGCAATGGAAAAATCCGGTCGTGTTGAGCAGGACAGACTTTTTGAAGTTCTCGGCATGGAATCTCTTCCAATTTTCCAGACTGCCATTGAAAAAACGCTGACTCGCTATGACGAAGCTCTTGAAAAAGAAGCAGCCAAGGAAAAAGAACTCGCCGAAAAGGGCAAGAAATATAAGGTTCTCATTCGTCCAAGCGATAAGTTGACGACGACATTGGCGACGACACTCGAAAAACTCGAAGCATTAAAGTTGCCAACGGCAAATGATCGCGTTGCAACGATGTTCCTTGAACGCATCGAATCGAAATATCCCAACATGCCGCGTGGATATGTATTGCCGTTTGCATCAAATACGTCGGATCTTCTGATTCCAATGGCAAAACGCATCGTGACTGATCCGGAATATAAGAATGATACGCTGAATTATTATAAAGATGTCATGCTTGCGACATACTTTAGAAATGTTCAGAAAAAGGCGGGTTCTGAAGTGTGTTCGACGCTCATTCAGACCGACCGGACCGGTTATATTCGCTGGGATTGTCTTGAGTTGCTGACGATTGATAAAGGCCGTGATGGTTTTGCGGCTTTGATTCAGTCGCTTCCTGGGGATTATGCTTCATTGGCAACGCCAGCGGATCATCCGACTTTGTTGGCGCAGCCTTCGATGACATTCTGGAACTCACTTCGCGTCTATTGTGCGCATTTGCCACAGAATCTCAACAATCAGGTGCCGCTTGATGTGTTCCGTCAGCTTCTTGCAAAGGGAACGATAACGACGCGTATGCTTTCGATGGCATGTCTTTCGACAATTGGCGAAGAAAGCGATGTCAAGCTTTTGGCCAGTTATGCGAATGAAAAGACAGACATTAAAGCATGGGGAATGCAGGTTTCGAATATTGGCGAACTTGCGAATTTTTCAAGTGCACTGCTTGAAAAACGTTTGTTGACGTTGGCTGAACAGGCTGCGCAGGCTGCTGCGGCTGAAGCGGCAAAAGCTGCAAAGACGAAGGAAAATGCTGCTGCTGAGTCTGCTGCACCTGCCGCTGCCGCTGCACCTGCCGCTGCACCTGCACCTGCTGCTCCTGCCCCTGCCGCTCAATAATTCTATGACGCTTCTTTTTTTCTGAGGCGGCTCGCTATTTCATACGCTCGCCAGGCCGGGCTA
Source organism: Myxococcota bacterium (assembly GCA_045599925.1). GTDB lineage: Bacteria > Myxococcota_A > Bradymonadia > UBA4248 > UBA4248 > UBA4248. Next base: position 4,872 of record JAZRWV010000594.1, on the reverse strand, counting down.
TTTGCAATACGCCCGGCTTCTTTATATTTTGGAGTGGATATACAACATGGTTTCGCATTCCGATGAGATTGGTATTCTTGGCGCTGGTGCATGGGGAACAGCCCTCGCACGGCATCTTTGCACTAAATATGGACATGCAAGAATCTGGGCTTTTGAAACGGATGTGACTGAAGATATCAATTGCAATCACATCAATTCAAGATTTCTTTCCGATATTCCATTGCCGGAAAACTTGACTGCAACGAGTGATCTTCAGGCTTTTGCCGATGGGTTGACTCTGCTCGTTGTCGTCGTTCCAAGCCATGTACTCAGACTTGTTCTCAATCAGCTTGCTCCATATCTTAAACCGGGGATTCCCATTATTTGCGCGACTAAAGGCATTGAAAACGAAACACTGATGCCGATGAGTGATGTGATTGAATCCGTGCTGGGTGAATGGGCGCATGCAAAAGCCTGCTATCTTTCGGGACCTTCATTTGCACTGGATGTTGCGCATGGTCGTGCAACTTCCGTGAGTCTGGCGGGTTATGATGCGGATTTGTGTCGCGAACTTCAGGTACTCGTGAGCAATGGCGATTTTCGGGCTTATACCACCCATGATGTGGTTGGTGTAGAACTCGGTGGTTCACTCAAGAATGTGATCGCCATTGCGGCCGGAGCTGTTGCCGGACTTGGCATTGGTCATAATGCAGCCGCTGCAATAGTTACTCGCGGACTTGCAGAAATGACGCGGCTTTGCGTGACTCTTGGCGGCGAAGCACTGACGTTGTCAGGGTTGAGTGGACTTGGAGACCTGGTTTTAACCTGTTACGGTGATTTGTCGCGTAACCGCGAACTTGGTTATCGTCTTGGAAAAGGTGAATCTTTTGAGGATATTCAACGCGGACGTGTGACTGTTGCCGAAGGCGTTAAAACCGCGCGAAGTGCTTATGCACTTGCTCGAAAATACAATGTCGATATGCCGATTGTTCAGCGGGTTTATGAAGGCATTTATGAAAATAAAACGCCGGAAGAGGTCGTTCGCGAGCTGATGGCACGTGAACTCAAACATGAACTCGAATTCAGAGGCATTCAAAAAGTGTGATAAACCGCCAGAATTTCTGGCGGTTTTTACAACAAATTATTGAACAGCAACAGGATAATTATGAATCGGAGTATCACTTCCGCCTGTTGCTCTGAAAATTAAATTGCTGAACACATTCAAAACACATTCAGCTACTGATGTTCCTGCAAATTCTGATGATGTGACGGTGACATCGCAGACACTGCCATTCCCTTTGATGGTGAATGACAGATTCATTGTTCCCTTGTTTTCTGCTGAGCTGTAGCAGGCACGGAGTTGATCACCAGCATCTCTGATAGTTTGTTGTATTTCTGCTTTTGTCAGTGGATTGGTATCGTCATGCGATGCCGGAGTTCGTCCTGAATCATAGAAATCGTCTGTGCATTCGCATTCGTGCGTATCAGCTTCGTAGCAGGCGACCACTGTACAGTTCTGGTTTTGAATAAAGAAGTTGTTGACGTTTTCAGGCAGGATAATATTTGGAGAATCAATCCAGTAACCGCCGATGCAGGTGCTGCTCCAGTCGTGGTCCCAGCCTTTTGTATAAACAGTTAAACCTTCTCTTGTGCATTCTTCAGTGATCATGCATCCGGAAAGCGTAGTGGCTGCCAGAATTAAGCCAAACGTCGTGAGCATGATAGATTTCAATGATTTCATAAATTTATCTCCGTCGTTTAATGTTAAAATTTAATGGTTAATATAAGTAATGGTGAAAGCCGGTGAAATGCCTCGGTATTTATCGAACCAACCTTCTTCAGCGATGGTCAGGCCGAGGGCCAGTGAATCGGAAACTGCAAAGTGGAATCCGAGTTCAAATTTAACGACGAACTGACTTTGTACATCGACGTCATTGACGGATTTTCCTAAATATACAAGACCGCCTGCGCCGATGCTTAATGTGAAGATATTAGTGGCGGGGATGAATCCCATGAAGAGGAGTCCGATGCCGCCGACATAACCATCCCATTCGCTTTTTTTTAGGGATTTGTAGTGATAGCAATGGTCTTCCCATCCCGGACAATGGGTATCGAGGCTGTCTTCGGTTGGGAATGTTGCACGGAGCATGCCTTCGACGAAGACACCAAAGTACTCCCATCGATAACCGACATCGATATTAGCCTGAAAACCGGCAGCTTTTGCTTTAAAATCCTGAAAACCGGATGAGACATATTCTTTAAAAGCGACAGTTCCACCGATATGTGCGAGTAGTGAGAAACCGTTGCTATTGCTGTTTTGTGGAATGTCTTTCTGAACAATATTTTGTTCAGACTGGTTTTCAGCAAGTTCATCCTGCTGAGCTTGAGTTGCAGCGAGTTCAGCCTGAGCAGCAGCGAGTTGAGTGAGGGTTTGTTCGAGTTCAGCTTTGGCTGCTTCATTTTGTGCCTGCACGGCAGCTGTGTCGTCATTTGTTGCGGGTTCATTTTGAGGTTGATTGTCTGCACCTTCGTTATTTGCTGTATTATCTGTAGTTACTGTTTGTGTATCAGGTTCTGCGGAAATCTCGAGGGTTTCTGTCTGAGCCAAAGCATTTACAGGTAAAATTAGCATCGATAAAAGGATTGCGAGTGTCTTTTTCATGGTGATGTTTCATATTAGAGTTAAAGATATAAAAGACGTGTCTTGAGAAAAGACGTCGAAAAACGCAGTTGTTCATTTAATATTTAAATGAAGATGTGTGTGCCGTATGCGCGTAGAGTCTGAGAATGGTGTGGATAAATACGGATTTTCCGGCGTATTCGCGAAGCGAATAGACGGAAACAGGCCGCGTATGGCGAAGTCATAGCGGCCTGAATTAAAAAAAGCAAAAGTGAGTCGAAAATTTATTCATTTAATCGAAGCAGAATCGCGCCAGCCTGAAGATTTCCGGCACCATTTTTACGGGCTGTATCAGCGGGTGTCTGGCCGGAATTATCTTTCATCGTTCGATCGGCACCAGCATTGAGCAAGGCGTCGACGACATCGAGGCTTTTGCTGGCAGCGATATGCAGCGGTGTGCGACCGAGTTTGTCGACGGCATTGAGATTTGCCCCTGTCTGAATGAGCAGATTGACCGTTTCGAGACTGACGGCACTGGCGAGGTGAAGCGGCGTCGTGCCTGCGATATTTTGCGCATTAACATCGGCACCTGCGTCGAGAAGGACTTTGACATTTTCGAAGCGATGACTTGCAATGGCTGCATGAAGCGGGGTGATTTTGTAGTGATCGGCGACGTTAACCTGTGCGCCCATTTCGATCATCTTCGCGACACTTTGGGGATCGAGCATTTCAACGGCTTCGAAGAGATCCGTTCTGCCTTCAATTTTAGTGACTGTAATGTTTTCGCTCATATTTTTCTCAGTTTGTTGCGATTAAGAAAAGATATTTAGAAGACGGGGCGGAATTAGAATGGGATTGTGTTGTAGAAATTGCGTATTTCTCTATATATGTTTTCGTTATGGCTGTGTTTGTTTCCGCCAAAATAATAGCTGAAGATATAATTATTTTTATCGTAACCTTCGATAAAAGTATCGGCATTATTAAAGGTGCTTACGTATTTGTCGTAAGCGATTTTTTTGAGGGAGTGCAGGGGGGCTGATTCGATATAGTAATCGGAATCGATTTCCATTTGTACACCAATCCGTGTTTTAGATGTTTTGGGGAACACGATTACGCCGTCCATCCATGTCATGGCACTTTTGCCGGTACTATATTTGACGGCTTTAAGACCATTTGATGTCCAATCCGGATTTTTATCGATATTAAAATAGTAATTTGGCTGCATAATCACTTCGTCAAAAATATCGGTTTTATTAATGACGGCAGCTAAATTTTTGATGAGGACCTGAGCATGTTCTGTTTTGGCGTTGGAATTGGTAGCGGCATCATATTCCGGGTTATGTGGATAATAGGGAGACCAGAGAAGTTTGACCGGGTTCCATGTTTGTCCGTTATGGGAATATGAGGAATGTACAAGCTTGCTGATTTTATTGTATAGAGCGACGTGCGGGTGCTTCAGTATTGTTTCTGTGGAAGTGTAATCCATCTTAAGTGTGCTATTGACATAGGAATCTAATACATTTTCCATTCCGATATATATGCCGGCGACATATTTGTTCCAATTTTCGGCGCCGATAGCATTACGGATATCTTCGACATAGCGGGCAAGTATTTCGTCATATATTTGAAAATACTTGCATCCTGCAGTTGTATTGCATCCGCCCCACTCCTGTAATTTTGAATAGCCGTATGGGCATGGAGGTCCAAAATAAACGCGTTTCTGTTCACCATTTGTAGAATGAATGACGTGGTTAAAGGCCTCAACCTGGATTTGGATATAATCCGGAAATCGATGTTCTGAATTTCCTGTACCCCAGGTATCTGCTATCCCATTAGCAAGTACGAAATGAGTGAGTCCAAGCGCATCGACAATTTGTTCTGTGATTGGAACATAACCGTCGTTACCGACATAGAGAAAAGCCATTTTATCCGGGCATCCATTGGCGCAGGGGTGTTTGCTCAGACAGTCTTGTTTACAGGATTCGTAGGTTTCAGAGTCATTACAGACGCCGTCGCCACATCTGTAAGGGCAGATTCCGCAGTCTTCTTCACATGAATCGCATGTTTCGCCCAATTGGGTATCACAAGTTCCGTCACCGCAATATTGTTGTGGGTTACCACATAGCCCGCAATCCTGCTCGCAATTTGAGCAGGTTTCGCCTTTATCGGGTTCGCACGTACCATTTCCGCATGATTGCTCCTGTGTCTGACATTTTCCGCAGTCCTGTTCGCAGTTTGAGCAGGTTTCGCCTTTATCGGGTTAAGTCGGAGGC
>JAZRWV010000593.1:0-5955 GCA_045599925.1 Myxococcota bacterium | reverse complement strand
CCTATTTGTTGGCCGTGTGACGGATTTATAGAATCATCGGGTGCGTTGCTCACCTTGAGACGCAAAATTTTGGCTCGCCTTGAGACGCAAAATTTTGCGTCTCTACGGCTTGCCCAAAAAAAGGCGGGCGTATCGGCATTGCCGATAGCCCGGCTCAATGCGCGGCGTATGAAATAGCCGCGCACCCATAAATATATATATATTTATCCTTTCACGGCACCGGCGGTGAGGCCGCCGACCAGATATTTCTGGAGTGCAAAGAAGAGGGCCATGATGGGAATCGAGACGAGGATTGCGCCAGCGGCGAAATAGCCATACTGAATCGACTGAGCGCCGACGTACTGTTTAAGGGCGACCGGGAGTGTATAGTTGATTTCGTTGTTCATGAACGTGGCGGCGAGGATGAATTCGTTCCATGCTGTCATGAAGCTGAAGAGCGCTGTAATGGCAATGGCAGGTTTGGCCAGCGGCAAAACGACTTTGACGAAGATCGTGAGTCGCGAAGCACCGTCAACAATGGCCGCTTCTTCGAGTTCCTTGGGAATCGTGTCGAAATAGCCTTTGAGATTCCAGACGCAGAACGGCAGGGCCGAAACACTGTAAACGAGGACGAGACCCATGACGTTGTCGGTGAGGCCGAGTTTGCCGAGAATGATGTAGAGGGGAATCATCATGACGACGCCGGGGAACATCTGCGTGACGAGAAATGCCTGAAGTCCCATTTTACGACCGACGAAGTTGAGGCGCGCGAAGCCGTAAGCGGCCGTGCAGGCGAGCAGTACGCCGATGAGCGTGGTGACAATCGACACGATGATGGAGTTCCAGAGCTGGTAACCAAAGACGTGATGGCCCATATCATCGGTTTTAAAGATGACGTGCCTGAAGTTGTCGAGTGTGAAGCTGATGCCGTCTGAACTGGCGCCAATGCTGGCGGCTTCGTTCGGCGTGAACGCCATTTGAACGACCCAGACGACGGGATAAAGGACGAGTGCACACACGAGAATGAGAATGAGGTTATAGGCGATTTGCTTGATAATCCTGTCTTTTTTGCTCAGGCCGACGGATTCTTCGACCCATTCTTCTTTTTTCGCCATTATTTAGCCTCCGCAGTGTTGTCTTTCAGAACGAGCTGAGTGAGTTTGGAGTAAAGAACGAGAATCACGAAGACGACCATCGCATAAGCGGCGGCGTATCCGTACTGATACTGTCGTTCGAAGGCCCATTTATAAGCTTCGGAAACGAGGATTTCGGTTGAACCATCCGGCGAACCCTTGCTGACGAGGTAAATGATATTGAAGGCATTGAATGTCCAGATGGAACCGAGAACGACGGAGGGCATGAGAGCCGGCTTGAGCAGTGGGAACGTGACGTGACGGAAACGCTGCCAGGCTGTTGCGCCGTCGACGGCAGCTGCATCCTCGAGATCGCGGGGAATGGCCTGCAACGCACCGAGTGTGACGACCATCATGAACGGGAATCCAAGCCAGGTATTGGTCGTGAGGTTTGCCGCGAAGCTTGTGAGGAACTCATTGTACCACTGGACGCGGTCGAGTCCGAGGGTCTGCAGGAGATTGTTGATGGCACCGAAGTTGTGATCGAACATACCGCGCCAGATGAGAGCCGTAATGTAGTTCGGCATGGCCCATGGCACGATCAGAATGACGCGGTAAATGCCTTTGAGTTTGAGCCAAGGTTCGCGAAGCAGAAGGGCCAGACACAGACCGATTCCGACGTGAAGCGCGACGTTTGTCATCGTCCACAGAACAGTGACGACAAACGTAAAGTAAATCGACATCGAATCGAAGAATGACGACTGACCTGACGTGAACATTCGGACGAAGTTCTGGAGCCCGACAAATCGGAAATCGCCGTATTCATAAGAGAAGAACGACAGAAATGCGCCGATAATGAACGGCAGGAAGACGAGTACGATCATGCCGATGACGGCTGGAGCCACGAATGCGGCGGCAACTTTGTTATCGGTATATTCGATGTTCGAAGCCTTGTGTTTTTTATAGGCTCGAATGCCGAGAATGCACAAAATGGCAGCAATACCGCAGATGATCGTGACGAGCGTCATTGGATTGCCGTCTTCAACGTTGATAGGACGGAGCAATGAAATTCGGGTCTGAGCTTCTTCGAGAGCGGCCGCGATATCGATATTTTTGCTGCTGCCCTGGACGCTTTTGAGCCACATAAAGACCGGAACAGCGAGTGCAAATGAAGCCACTGTGCCGCCGATATGCATTTTGTGTTTTTCAGGCGTCGTCACGCTGGGGTTGGTCGCTTTTGCGAGGAAAACGAATCCGGCGACGATAAGAGAGAGGAGCAGGAAGAGGAGATACGGCGTTTCGCCGGAAGGACCGCCATACAGGGTTTTCTGCATGGCCTGCTGCATCGTTGCCCAAACGGATCCCATATCGGGGCGGTTACTTGAGGATTGGGCATGATCGAGCTGTGCGAGATATGTTGGCGCAACATTTTTCATGGACACAGCCTGTTCGCTGTTATCGGCCTTGAGCTGATCATAAGCAGGCGTATAGGCGACCATCTGTTTGCCAACGATCATGCGTTTGTATGCACCATCATTGGCGACGTAATTCATGAGTTTAATCGTCGCTTCGCGACGGGCATTCACGACGGCCTGAAGCGCAGCATAATTCGGATCATTCGGAGACAATTTGTTCAGCTCAACGCTGGCCTTGGTCTCTTTCGGCATAAAAATGCCTTCGGTCGTGACATATGGCATTGCATAGGCATTTGCCGGTGCACCGGGTTCATCGATTTGCGGGAGTACTGCGACACCGTAGTTGACTTTGCTGTCGATATCCGACATGAACCAGGGGCCGGAAATGACCAGATCCGTCGTTCCGTCGTTGAACATGCTCTTGAGTCGGCCTCCGTCAATGCCGCTCGGCATATAGGGCGTCAGTTTTTTCACATATTCAATCGACTTCGCATTGCCTTCGTTGTTGAGCTGGACGTTGCCGTCCTTGTCGAAGACATAGCCGCCGAAACCGTTCAGCCAGGTGCTGTGAAGGAACAAGTCTGTATTCAGGTACGACAGGCCGTAATGCTGCTTGCATGTGTCGAGGCTTTTGCCGGCACAGTCTTCGAAATGCGTTTTGACATAATTGAGCAGTTCAGTCGTCGTTTTAGGCGGATTCTGAACGGTATCCTTGTTGTAGAAAAGGACTGCACTCTTATAAGCCAGTGGGATTGCAAAGAAGCCAGGTTTTTCAACTTTCTGGCCTGCATCATCTTTCGTTGTATAGGTGAATTTGACGGCATCGACCGTTGCATCGTGATACTGCGACAGGTTGAAACTGGCCTGGTATGGGGTCAAATCGGCAATAATTTTGTTGTTTGCCCAGTCGCCGATGATGTCATGCGCCTTGATAAACGCGTCGGGGCCGTTGCCGTAAGGAATGCCGGTAAACAGCTTGTTTGACATCGATTCATCGGGAACCTGAAGGATTTTGACTTTGATATTGGGATTGGCATTTTCGAAATCGTCGACGACTTCGATCAAAGCTTTTTCTTCGTCGCCGCCAGTGCCGTAAGCATGCCACAAATCGAGCGTAATCGTCTGAGTATTCGTATCCAGCGCTTTTTCTTCGCTGCAGGATGACAGGCAGGACAGGCACAGAAGCATGATCAGGAACTGAATCAGTGACGTGATCCAGTGTCCCGATCGGCAGCCTCCATGGGGAGTAAAGGTGTTAGACATCTGCAAACTCCTTATTCTGATTTCTCGGAAGTCTTGTCGTCAGTTTTTTCTTCCGATTTTTCAGCTTCGGCATCGAGAACGGCTTCGCCTTCCTGAATGCGAGTGACGAAGAGGGATTTTTCGCTGTTTCCGTGAGCGATGGCGGTTCCGTGTTCGTCATTATCGAAGAGATGGACGAATTCAGGCGAAACATAAATTCCGACATCCTGACCATCGACGAAATGCGCGACTTTTTCGGCTTCGAGAACGGCGAGGAAAGGCTTGTCGCAAAGGGTAAAGTGAACGTGGCTTTCCCAGCCGAGTGTTTCGATGACGTCGACTTTGACATGGATATTTGCGGGATGTTCGTCATCGGCGAGGACGACGTTTTGGGGACGAATGCCGAGAGTGAGTTTTTGACCGGCATTGACAGCTTTTGCGCAGCCTTCATCGAGTTCAATGGTATTATTTTCGTCGACGGCGACGCTAAGTTTTCCGCCTTTGTTGACGATGGTGGCATCGAGGAAGTTCATGGCGGGGCTGCCGATGAATCCGGCGACGAATTTGTTGACGGGGCGCTGGAAGAGTTCGAGCGGTGATCCGACCTGCTGGAGATAACCGGCGTTTTTGGTGCCATTTTCTTTATCGCGGCCGCTCAGAACGGCGATGCGATCGGCGAGTGTCATGGCTTCGACCTGATCATGGGTGACGTAGATGATCGTGGTTTTGAGTTTTTTGTGAAGCCGACGGATTTCGACGCGCATTTGCGTACGGAGCGCGGCATCGAGGTTTGACAGCGGCTCGTCGAACAAGAACACTTTTGGGCGTCGGACAATGGCGCGGCCCATGGCAACTCTCTGGCGCTGACCGCCGGAAAGCTGTTTGGGGAGTTTGTCGAGAAAATCGTCGAGTCCGAGCATGCTGCTGGCTTCGGCAACGAGCTTGTCGATTTCGTCTTTTGGCATTTTGCGGACTTCAAGCCCGAAAGCCATATTGCGTCGAATCGTCATGTGCGGATAAAGCGCGTAGCTCTGAAAAACCATGGCGATATCGCGATCTTTGGGATGCACGTCATTGACGAGTCGGTCGCCGATATAAAGTTCACCGGAGGTAATCGATTCAAGTCCGGCAATGGTGCGAAGCAGTGTGGATTTACCGCAGCCGCTCGGTCCGACGAGTACCAGAAATTCCCCGTCTCTAATATCCAGATCAATGCCTTTGAGCGTCGGTTCTGCGTTGCCATAACGCTTGACGATGCGCTTCAGAGTAAGTCCTGCCATAGTTTCTCCTTATAGAACGCCCGAATTGAGCGAATTGCACAAAATTTGCGACAAAAAAGGCACAAAAAATCGCAACAATTCTACGCCAGATAAGGCTATTTTTCCAACAATTCCCCTCTATGATGGAAATTGTTTTTGTGGGCATGGCTATTGGCGTGTAGAGACGTGCGATTCGCGCATCTCTACACGCCAATACGCCATGCGAATGGCGCGGCCTATTGGCAACAATGCCGTTGTGCACAGCGGCACTGCTACCGATACGGCCGCGCGACCTTATTATTGGATATTAAACTTATCCTTAAATTTCGAGAACAATCCGCTGGCCCTACTCTTCTTCTGATCATTAAGTTTTTCGAGCTGCATCGTAACATAGCGGAGACTTCTCTGCGTATCGACATCACTTGGATTGAATTTGACAGCAATCTGTAAAGCTTCAAGTGCAGCCTGATAAGCTTCACCCGCGATCGCAATTTTTCCAATGAAATAATGCGGTGCGAAGAGTCGTTCACTGTCTTCAGGGGACAAATACTGAGACTTTGAATAGCTCGCATGCAAAATATCACTGTACTGCTGAATTCGCTGCATCACTTCCTCACGTCTTGAAGGATCGACGAGGAAACAAGCATAAGCATGATAAATATTGTAATCAGGGTTATCAGGCTCAACTTCAAGAGCCCATCCGAGAGAAGCGACCGCTTCCTGAGCAAGACCGAGAGTCAATTTTTTCTTAGCAGTCAGGAAATGCTGTTCAGGCGTGACGGAGGAAGATGCCCATGACTGAGCAGGCAATGAAGGTGATGAGTTTTGAACACTGACTTCATCCTGTGCAGTAACCTGCAGGCTCTGGGTTGATGCTTTTCGCCTTGCAAGTACGTCACTCATTTTGACAAACTGTCCGGATGGCTGTCTGTTTTTAATGGCCGCAGGATCCACATTATTTGAGGAAGAAATCGTTGCCGGGCGAAT
>JAZRWV010000592.1:0-4829 GCA_045599925.1 Myxococcota bacterium | reverse complement strand
TGTTTTGTTCAGAGGTTCCTTAGGCTGATTATGGCATTTGGGATACATCCATATACAAATAAATATTATCAATATAAATTGTCGTTGATGTTTTGTTGGATTGACTCCATCCTGTAGAGGAAAAACGAATATCATCGATATTATTCCAGCCTTTGGGGTTTCTGGATACTGCGAATTGATCAAATGGAATACTGAATACATTCCAGCCGGATTTAGTCAGCGTCAGTTTTTTTCCATAATAATCGATCCCTTCCTCCTGGTCATTTTCGCTTGCAAAGCGAAGGTAAAACGTCTGATTAACAGCCGTTTCGGGAACATAAACATAAAAGCTGATACCTTTAAACATGCCAAGGTCATGCAGTCCATTGAATACCAAAGTATCTGTCGTGTATTCCCATTTGTAGGATTTGGAACCAACTTTGTGATAGTTTGTATTGGCATGACTCTTATAGGCATCGGTCGAAAAATCGGCATAAGTATATCGGCCATTTGACAACGAAGTAATCTCAACATTGTTGAACATGTAATTATTAGGACTTCGCATCCAGCTCACACCTGCTTTGGATTTGAAATTATTAATCGTGACAGATTTGGTAATTTCGTAGCTGTTTTTATACTTGAATGAACTACTCGTATTATTCTTGGTAATATTGGCAAAAATGTTAATGCCGGTATATTTGGAAGAATGGTTTTGATCCTCAATCGTCAGCCCATCAATGTAGACATGCGTGGGCATATAACAGGGATACCCAAAATAATGATCGCCGGAAAAAGAACCATTTAAGAGATAAAAGTTGGAAGATTCCAGTTTTTTACCCAGATTTGGCTTCCATGTGATATTTTTCAAGTACACATCGCCATGCCATGTCGAGCCATAATCCGATCGAAGATTGATCAAATTGTTGGCATAGGAAGTCGTATTTTCGACGACAATTTTGCCAAATCCTATGGCATTTAATCCCTGATGGCCGAGTTCAGAATTCTTAATCGTAACGTTTGCGACCCCCTGATGCGCGTCAAATCGGCTGAATGAGCAATGGTCAAGTGTGATATTTTTGCAGAAGTTCGATCCTAAAATGCCCCAATAGGTATTATCTTTAATATCGCGAGTTTGTTTACAATTGATAAAGCTCAAATTGACTGATGATTTTGGCGTAATATCATACGTGCCGGCACATGTAACTTTTTCCCCTTCGATCATTTTATAGAAAAGTTTATGTGGCGAAAACGTCGTATTTTGGACGACTACATTTGAGCTAAAATTAAATTGCAATATTCCTGAATAAGGACATCCCAAATCGCCTTCGCCATCGACATTATGAATGAGACCGTCGATAACAACATTAGATCGACTAATTTTAATTCCCCGGGCAAAGTACCCAGCATCTTTAGCCTGAAAATCATAATTATTGGAATGTGTCAGAATTGTGCCGCCTTTAATGGTGATTTTGGGGTCATCTGCAGCATAAGCTTCCGCTTTTGTAATATTACTGTAATCCCATAATATGGGGGTGTTTGGATCGATTTTGCCATTTTTATCAACAAGAAACACTTCTTGTTGATTTGAACCATTATTTGCATTTTTGCCTTCTCGAATATATTGTTTTACTTTGTCATTTTCCACATATATCAGTGAGTTATGTTCTAAATTTATGCCAATATTGGTCATTTTGGTATGAATTTCATTTAATTTTCCCGTCAATATTACTTTTGGAGTTTCTGATGTTATTTCGAATATATTTTTACCTCGATTTTTTATATCAAGATTAGCATCATCAAAAATAAATGTTGCCCCTGTCCAATCGACATCAGTCTGAATTTTCGCAGTTCCTGAATTTCCAAGTTCATGGATATAATACGTAGCGCCATTATCCGCCTTCACTTCCTTGTGGTGCCTGTTCGCACATGCATGCGTTTTCACAATAGCCTCGATATCATCCGTTTTGCCATCACCTTTTGCCCCACATTGCTGATAAGTTACAAACTTGATCTGATTGAAATCAATACCAGGACAAGCATCACAGGTCAAAACAGGCACTTCAGGTTCTGTGGGGTCAGTGTTTTCACCGGGGGCAGTGTTTTCACCGGGTTCGGTATTTTCACCGGATTCGGTGTTTTCACCGGATTCGGAGTTGTCCTCCGATTCTTCACACGTCTCTTCCGAACAACTTGAATATTCTTCTGTGCATGCTGTGATTCCAAACACAAGTAAAGTCAACAAAATACTCAGTTTCCAATATTTTGAAATCATCTGTAATCCTCTTCTGGCTGAAAAATTATCCAAATTTTTTAACCCCGGCAATGCGCTCTCCTATTTTTAGCCTTCCGGGCTTTACCATCTCCAGGAACAATACCATAATTTGCAGATATCACGCGAAAAAAATTGTGAAATAGCGAGTCCCTGAGCTGATTACATGATTCAACCAGTTACAGCTTGCCCGACAAAGCAAAGTCCAAAGTAAATTATATATACTAATTATTTGTGTTGCGATGAAAAAATATCATTATAGAGACAAAGGTATCATAAACGCATTCTCTTCACATGATATTCGTCCTTGGCTTTAACTTTTAATGATTGAATATACAAAATATAGCATGAAGAGGTTGTGAGTACAACGCATCTTCATGCTGTGTCTGAGCTCTTATGGCTTTATTTATTCGACTGAACCCGATAGCGATATTGCGTTTTAATCGGATAATGGTCGGAAACGACGTCGTATTCCGGCATATTGAGCACCTGATATTTGAGCAATGTCATGTCAGGTGAATAAAAGGCATAATCAATCACGACGGGAATCTGCAAGGTCTGAATGAAGTCCGGAATGCCGGGATCGTGTGTTGTTGCCGTATCTTCAACAGCCACCCCGAGTTCAAGAGCTGACGAACGCGCATCTTTAAGGCCGGATTCTGTTTTGAAAACTTCGTGAGATCCCATAAAGCTTTCGCCCAATACGGGATAGGGTTCTCCGTCATCATCCACAGCTCCGCCAATGAGCATATCGATTGTGGATGCCATGGATTGGTTTGATGTTCCGAGAATGAGCGAGGAAACTGGATTGGATGTAATGATATTAATATCGATTGTATTAAAGTCCCCACCATAAAAGACGTGTGCTTTGGGGTATTTCTCTCGATATTTGGCTATAAAAGCCGCACTGTCTTTAGCACCCTGAATTCGATAGGTTTCATGCCGCATAACCCATCCGAGATAATCCCCAAGTTTGGGATCTGCGCTATATATATTATTTGCTTCCCAATGCGTGGAAAATGCGAGGAAGATTTCGCCGGTTTCAATCTCACGAAGAACTGCACCAAAGGCAATTGTTTTGGTTCCGGCAACTGAATATTTGGGATAGTACGGGGAAAGTGGAACCCAGTCGTGTTCGACAAGTTCAAAGCGGGATTTCTGATATAACATATTGGAATGGAAAAAAGCGCCTTCTCCGGGAACGAGTGTCGTCGAATCCCAAATCGAGTTGGGGTCATTTTCGTCGCGATAATTCGTATTATCGACCCATTCATAGCCAAGTTCTGCAAACATTTCGGTTACTTTGTCATCATGCCACTGAGGACTCGTTTCAACGATGGCAAAGATTGCGGGCAATTCATCATTCGGATTGTCGCGTACCGCCTTGAGGTTGTCGTATAAATGCGTTGCTCTGTCGATAACTTTTGAATGTTTAAATGGATCAGAATTACTCATCCATTGTGTATATTCAAAAAGCGCATTGTAACTATAAATGGTGATTGTTTTTTCATCGCTTCGCTGACAAGTTCCGCTGAGTATGGACATGCAGTCCGGTGCACAAACGGGTTTGCCGCCTTCAAGCCATGGTTGTGAACTATCCCATTCACTACACGTTCTGGGGGTACCAGCATATTTGTCGCATGCTTCACCAGACTCAAGTTTGTTGTTTCCGCAAGTGGGATTATCCGTCACATTATAACATTTGTTATCAATACAAGCTTGTGATTCCTCACAAAGAATGTCACCACAAATCAGGGACGCTTTAACGCATTTGTAATCAAAGCAGGCTTCTTCGTGGCTACACACGGCCTTTCCGCATGTGGCTTCCACACACGTTCCAGCAATGATTGCACTGCAATCTTCAGCACAAGCAGGTGTACCACCTTCAACCCAAGTTATGGAATTGTTCCATATTGAACAGAACAACGGGACTCCTGCTTGTTTATCGCAAACTTCTCCGGGATCGAGAACGCCATTGCCGCATATGGCTTCCACACATGTTCCAGCAATGATTTCTGTACAATCATCTGAACAAATGGGGCGGCCTTCGTCAGCCCAGGTCTTGTTGTTGTCCCATCCTGTACAGGATGTCGGAACACCGAGCGTACCATCGCATGTTTCGCCAATATCAAGTACTCCATTGCCGCACAAATTTTGAGGAACTGGCGGGTCAACAGGAACGATTGGAGTCACCGGATCTGGCGTAACAACAGGTTCTGAAGGTTGGGATGGTTGTGTCTGCTCATCATTAGACTCTTCAGAACAGGCTGAAAGTATCATGGCAAGCGTAAGAAAAAGAAACAGGCTGAATTTTTTTTTATTTATCATGTCTTTTCAAATTCAAAATGATAAGTTAAAGCACAATAAAAATTGTAGCCGATGCTATATGAACCAATCATGCAACAATTTCAAGGGGATGAGTATTATTCTTGATTTAAGAGTTACAACTTGTATGGTTGCGTTTGAGTTCGTGATTAGCTAACACGAACGAAGCCTTGAAACGACTAGTTACTGCAGGTGGCATGAAACATGACCACGAGGGTGAGATTGTCGTTCAAGGCTTCACCTTTTGCCCAAAGAC
>JAZRWV010000591.1:0-1455 GCA_045599925.1 Myxococcota bacterium | reverse complement strand
GTTTGTGTCCAGTAACTGCCATACTCTTGATCGTTCATTGCCTGAACTACAGATTTGGGATTGTAGATGTTATATCCGCCAATGCGATATCCATCATACCAACGGCTGCATTCATCAAAATCCATGTGATGTGTTTCACATAACGCATTGACTTCGTCTTTGGTAAAGCCTACAAATTCAGTCAATTGTCGTGAATTAACCATGGTATATTCATGAAACAAATTGAGCTTTGACTGAATTTTGTCGCGCACAATGGGCAAAATCCCGGTCAAATAGACGAGAGCAAAGGCAGGAGCGAGGTCGGCATTTTTAAACATTCCGTTTAAAAAACGAAGATACGGATCAAAAATCGTTGCGCTGACCTTCTCGCGAACCAAAACATCGTATTCATCGAGAATCAAAACAAATTGTTCGCCGGTTTGCTCATAAACTTTTAATATACAAGTCGGTAAATCATCGTTCTCCTCAATCCCACAGTCAGCGAACTGCATCATCATGTCACGACGCACACTCGCTGTAAACAGCGGCACGATATCTTCGTTGCCGTTGGAATTAGAATAGAACGCATTGACATCAAATTTGATGACGTTAAATTGATTGAGATAGGTCACAAAATCGGGGGACTGCGCAATTTTGAGCTTTTCAAAAATGGGACGCGATTTGGCAAGTTTGCTGTAATAAGCAGCGATCATGCTGCCTGCCATCGTCTTTCCAAAGCGACGTGCACGCGATACACACACAAAGCGTTCTTCTGTATTCAACAGCTGATTCAGCTCGTGAATCAACATCGATTTATCGACATAAATTCTCGAACGAACCCCCATTCTCAACGACGCTTCATTTGGATTGACATATATTCCCATCGCAACACCTCTAACAAACGGCTTGTGCAGCATACGCAAACCACCGAAATTTTAGCACAAATTCACGGCCATGGCGAGCGGTTCCCCAAAATCCCTAATCTCTAATTTCATTTCACAAATTTCTTAATCATGCACGTGTGTTCTTTTGTCTCTTCGTCATAATTGACGGCGACAAATAATAGATCGCCATGATAATGTTCCAGCGCATTAAAATATTGTTTGTTTTCGATTTGTGTTAAAGCGGTTTCAGTGGATTTATTGCGTTTGAGCTCGACGATCATTGCAGGCGTATTGGGAATATAAGGAATAAACGCAATGTCGGCGTAGCCCTTGCCGGCAGGAAGTTCGGAAATGACGGTATATCGTGTATTTGCATAAAAATAAGCGAAGCGAATGACGCTCTGGAAACAGCCTTCGTTGTTGTATTGTAAATTCGATACGAGTTCTTCGTGGGCGTCATTGATGGCTTGCGCAACGGCATTTTCATCGCCGTTGATCGTGAGATCTAATAATGCTTTGGAATGCTGTACGATTTGAATGGCTTTGGCATAATCGGGATCATCTTCGATGGCATTAATCCACTCAGATCGGA
>JAZRWV010000590.1:0-4108 GCA_045599925.1 Myxococcota bacterium | reverse complement strand
ATAGCAGCCAGAATGAATGAAGCATAAGCAAATTTTTTGTGAGATTTCATGGGTAAACTCCTGATTTAATGCAGGACTGGCAAAGCCAGTCCATAAAACAGGCTGTATTATAACAGAATTTTGAGCAAATATGCCAATTTTCGATACAAAAGACTAAACTTTTGTTGCTGTTGAGCAGGGTGATAACTCCTCCATGCTCCTGCTCATGTTTCTCGCCCGCGCGCGAGAGCGAGCGCGCACCATGGCGAAAACCTTACAAATACTTCAAGTCGCCATTGGAATAAGCCGGATGTCTTCTCATCAGCCATGAAATTGCAATAAAATAGCTGCACATGACGGGAACATACAGAAAAATCCATGGGTTAAAGCCTGTCAGAAACGGCGTTAATGCAAAGGACATGGCTGGCGGAAACAACAAATGAAACCGCCGTCCCACACACATCGTAACCAAAACTGCAACTCCCGCGCCAAGGGCATACACGACACAAAACCCAGTCGCATCCAATATCGACGCAAAATAGGTGTTTTCGAGACCACACAGGACCAGTCCCACCGAAACTGCAATACATATCTGAATCCAGGTTTGAACCGGATATTTTGTAAAAGACGAATGCTGATTGCAGAAAGTCGTATAAGTCACGAACATCGGCGGCAAAAGCCAGAAATGATCCCCCATAAATGGAACAAATATCAGTGCCGGAATTACCCCCAGTGAGGTGAGCAGGTAATATTTGATGCGTTCACGACGTCTTTTTGGAAAATCCGAATCCTCTCCTTCCGGAAGATGCGGCAAAAGCTCAAGACGTTCGAGAAGAATGCGTCCTGCGGCCAGAACAAGAGCCAGAATAAAGACAGAAAGCGGATACAGCCATGACGTCATTTGGAACAAAATCGGCAGAACAGCCGCACCAAAACAAGGATATATCTGAGTCCGCCCAAAGATCAGAACAGCTGCAGTGGCCAGAAATGCTACGTAAAGACAGGGATAGACGTACAGGGGATTCAACGAACCGAAATAGATCGACAGAAGCAGCCCAATGACCGCAGACAATGGCAAGAACAGGATGAGCCGACGTTTATTGTAATGCCAAAGATTCGTCTTTACGAGCCAGGCTCCGGTCATCAATGCCCCGAAAGTCGGAAGCATGATTTCAGGATGACCGAGGAATTTCATCAAAAATACGAGCAAAAATGCCGACATAAACACCATGATTTGCGGCAGCAAGCTCAATATTTTTAAACGACCGAACGAGGAACCCATGGAACGACAAAGAGAATGAAACGAATCAAAAGAACAACCGATTTGGCGTTATAGAATAAAGCCGCGCCGTATGCAATAGGCGCGTCCGCATGGCGTATTGGCTTGTAGATACGCGCGTTCCGCCCGTCTACAAGCCAATAGCCATGCCCCCAAATCAATCCCCACGAAATGCGCACACCGGGTCCACATGCGCAGCTTTCCAGGCCGGTCTGGCGCATCCAAGAAGGCAAAACAGCACGCCGCATGCAATCGCAATCAAGATGAGTTCAGGCGGCACATCAAAAAATGTATCGGTCTGAAGCGGCATGTTCGGAATCATCGACAAAATGCCGATATCGACGAGTTTCATCAAGACGAGTGAAAGCAAAATGCCGCATGCCGCCCCGGAAAGCCCCACAAGACAACCTTCCATCAGAATCATGCGCGCAATATGACTTCGCCGGGCCCCAAGCGCACGAAATATGCCTAGCTCGAGACGGCGTTCCGCAATAATCATGAAGAATGTCTGGGCAATATTAATCGCGCTAATCGTCACGATCAGAAGACTTATCAGCGAAAACAACATCGTCAGAATCGTAATCATCAGGCCGATGCGATCGGCCTGCGCATGATTTTCATCAAGCTCAAACCCGAGCTCCCTCACTTTTTGCGTAATGCCTGCGATCGCCTTGTTCGAACTCGCTTCGAGCACAATCGAATGATACGTGCGGCTCTGCGACTCGCCGCTAAAGTACGCATTAAATCGACGAACGTACGATATCGGCATCGTAAACCCAAGTGGAATGGCTTTTGATGACAAGCCGACGCACTGCATCTTGCGTTTCTTTGGCTCGCCCTGGGCCGATTCACCAAGATACGAATTGCCAAGTTCGATATCGAAAATAAAACCAATCAAAGCTTCTGCCGTCATCTTTGGCAGACGAATACCGGTTCCGCTCGACAACGCCGTCGTCAGACCGGAATTGTAAATGTTGAGCATCGACGGATTGACGATAATCGGAATGGGCATGTCACATGTATGCGTATCCACTGTACAATACGTCGGTTCAGGACATTCGCGATGCGAACTTTCAGGATCGCACGATTTCTTTTCGCAAAAGCCGGAAATGCACTGCTGACCGGGAGGACAGGCGGGATCATCGATTCCGGAACAGCTGATTTCGGCATCCCAGTCGCGAAAGCGTTCAGGCTGCGCCAAATCAGACGCCAGCGACGGCGCAATGCCATCAGCAATAACTTCTGCACGGAAATCCTTGCCGAGAACCTCCTTTCCGCCGGTTGCCCACGCCGGAAACGTCCACTTCATCTTGGGATAAATATCATCCACATTTGGAATCTGAGAAAGCTGACCGACTGCCCGTTCGTCGAGATCGACGATGGAAAATTTTGTCAGTCCGAAGTCATACATTCGAGGAACTACCTCGATTTGACGAATGGCAAAAAGATTTTCGAGCACAACACGCTTGACACCACTGCCCAGAGCAAGGAAGAAGACAAGCGCGGCGATGCCGATAACGAGCCCGATAGAAGACACAATTAAGGATCGCCGGTTTCGAATGAGATTTTGTTTAACAAGATGAGAAATGCCCATGATTTCGTTTTTTCAGCACAGTAGAACCCCCACGCTCGATGACCTCGAACCGAATGCCTGTCATGCCGCATGGGCGGCATTTTGTCAACGAGGTGAACGCGGATACGATTTAAGCGGCAGCAATCCGACAAAAGCTGGACTGCCGGTCATGATACCGTCTGATGACGGCATGGCAATGGCGATGTCCGCCTTGTACGAAGCGTCCCCGCAGGGGCTTTTGACGGCGCGTCAGGCGGTTTCCAACTATTACGAAGGCCGTGTCAGCCCGGAAAAAATTCAGCTTTTTGCCTCGACGAGTGAAGCCGTCGGAGCGCTCGTCAAACTGTTCTGTGCCCCAGGCGACGAAGTCGTCACTTGCATTCCCACCTATCCCCTGCTCGACTGCCTGTGTTCGCTCGAAAGCGTGCATCTGCTCGAAGTCCCACTGCAGGACTGTGCCGGTCAGTGGGCTGTCGATTTCTGGGCACTCGAAAAGACCTGCACGGAAAAAACGCGCATTCTCATCGTCGTGAGCCCCAATAATCCGACCGGACACTGCATTCCGACGGAAGAGCTCCGCAAACTTGTCGATTTTTGTGCCGAACGCGGCATGCTGCTCGTGATTGATGAAGTCTTTGCAAGCTATCGCCTTGATGATAATCCGACGCTTGTCAGGGAACCGGCGAGTGTTTTGTTCGAAAAAGGAATTTCAGTGAGCCTGAGCGGCCTGTCGAAAGTATGCGGACTTCCGCAGCACAAGCTGGGTTGGGGCGTGTTTGGCGGAGATCCAGCACTCGTCGAAGAAGCAATGCAGCGCATCAGTTTTATTACCGATTCGACGCTGAGCGTTTCAGGCTGGGTGCAGCGGATTGCGCCTGAACTTCTTGCAAGACGCGGTGAATTTCACGACGAATGCATGAAAAGGATGCGTCAGAACCTCGCGATTCTCAATGCTGCAGCCAAGAAAGATGACGTCCAGTGGACGGTCGATCACGTGGACGGCGGCTGGAGTGCCTGCGTAAGGCTGCCCGGCTGGGCGGATGATGAAGAAATATCGGTTAAACTTGCTGAAAATGGAGTTCGCGTATTCCCCGGACTGTTTTTTGGATATCGCGAGAATCAGCCCACACTTGTGGTAAGTCTCATCACACCTGAAGATATATTCAAGGCTGGTATTGAACGCATGGCGGAATTGCTTCACGCATTTTTAAATTAAAATTATATATATCTTTAATGAAGGGGAACGCCCCCTTCGGCGCTATTTGCTTCGCAAATAC
>JAZRWV010000589.1:0-8699 GCA_045599925.1 Myxococcota bacterium | reverse complement strand
CATGGCTATTGGACATTCGGCCAATACGCCATGCAAATTCCCCCCCTCGCCCGTTGGGAGAGGGGACGGGGGTGAGGGTTTTAAGGGGCATGGCTATTGGCCATTCGGCCAATACGCCATGCGGCGTGGCCTATCGCTTCGCGATACGGCCGCGCAATTCACTCGCCCGTTGGGTGTGGGTGGCCGACTGCGGCGGCTCAATGCACGCAAAGTCGCACTATTTGACTTGCAGTTCAATATTAAGTGCACTCAGTGTCGGGAGCGGTTTCATTACATGCTGAATGATCTTCATTTCTTCTCCAAAAGCTTTTCGAAACTTGCCATTCAGCCACTTTAGACGAGATAGGGATGGCGCCAGATCGAGTGGGCTAAGAAGATATTTTAGCCGAACAAATGCATCGGCATATTCCGCATCGATAATGGCATTTTTATTGGCAATCTGCTGTAACGGATAGAACAGCGGGTCACCGGATTGGGGCGCAAAAACATCTATACCAAGAATGTAAACATTTTCGTTTTCCAGCTTGCCGTTTTGAATCGCAGTTGCAGCCGCTCGCACGGGAACATTGCTCGTCAAACCGCCATCACACAAACGAAAAAGATGGTTTTGCAAAAACAATGCGTCAACAATTTCCCGGCTCTTGTAATGGTTGCCGGGAAGTTCATAATTCAGAATGCCCGGAACAAGTATCGAAAATGACACGGCATCCGCAATCGACATCGAATACGTTAGTTCGTCAAATCCAAAGGTGACTGGTGTTACGGATTGAGAACTCGAAAGAATGTCTGCAATTCTGGAGGTGATTTCGATCGCTTTTTGATAGGGCTTTGTGGTCAGACGAAGCAGGGTGTGAAGTATTCCGGATGTCTGGGATTTCAGGGATTTTTCGAGCTCAACATTTTGAAGAATGCCACTCGATACGCATGCAAATGGAATTCTAAGTTCCCGGAAAGTGGGCATGGTCTGCCAGCCAAAACGTTTTGCAACGGAGAGAATAATATTGTTCAGATCGATTCTGAAAAGGCCTTTCAGTCCGTGTTTTGAGGAAAAAATGCCAGGCTGGAGGCTGCGCGTAATACTCCATAATCCCGGAAGTTCCAGAACTGTTCGTGCAGCATCGTATTCCGTCTGAAATGATCGTATGCATCCCAAAAGTGCGCCAATTGATGTTCCCGTAATCATCGATGGGGCGATTTGAAGCTCTTCCAGCCACTGGAAAAGACACAGGTGAACAAAGCCTGTTCCACCACCACCGCCCAGACAAAGAACGAGTCTTTTTTGGCGCAGAGACTGTTCCAGAACGTGATTGTCGATACATGGATATTCGGCACACAAAACATTCAGAAAATTTTTCAGACGTTTTGTCATTTCCGGACAGGCTTCTATGAGCGCACAACGATGCCAGTTTCCCGTCCACGCCAGTATGCCGGGTTCATTCAGATGATCTGGTCCTGGATATGACCAGCCATTGACCGAAAGGGCATGCATAAAGGCATGCAACTCATTGCGAAATGCTGATGTATGCTGCGAAATGTCGATAATTTCGCCATTCGGGTGCTCGAGTTTTCGGGTTAATGACAGGCGAATGGCGTAGTCGAATATCGAACGGACTGTATCGTCCAGTGGCTCCTGCATCAGGGCCTGATTTCTGTTCCAGGCCCGTTCCAGTGCATGGATTTTTTCATTCCATATCGACATTGTATGTAGCCATTATGAATTGCGGTAAGCCTTCTTTTGAGAAGCAATGGCATAAGCCATTTTTGCATATTTATGGCTAATGGCAATGAATATGGTCTTTTCGGATTTGTCTTTTGTCGAGAGACGATCGAGGTAATCGCTGATTGCCGGCAAATCAAGTGCAGTGCTTTGAGCGAGTTCGTAAAGTTCGTTACGCACAATACGAAGTTCAGGTGCTCTGTAATTGCTGCGGCTGATGGCCGAACCATCATGGAGTTTCAGCATTCTGCAGAACTGTTCGCCATTTTGTGATGGATAGGCTTTCATGACAAACATCAACGCTGCTGCTGCCATATCGTTCATGCCTGGAATCGTCATGAGTAAATCAAAGGTTTCCTTGAAATCTGCTGTCTTATCGATGATAGAACGGATGGTGTTTTCAGCTTCCATCATGCGGTTGGCATGGATATTCGTGGCATTTCTCGTCAGCTGAATGAGAAAATCAAAAGCCTCTTCCTCATAAGCCTGATTTCTGGCCTGATTCTGCATGCATCCAATGCGGGCAATTTCGCGTTCAAGCAGAGCACTGCGAAGCTCTAGCAGTCTTTGGGTAAATGGTGTCCAGCGCTGTTTCCAGGTCACCGCTTTGCGGGCAATGAGTTCTGCAGGTGTGCGCTTTTCCGGATTATGCAACAGTTCCTGCCGAATGCCATAATAAGTCATCGGAATGATGGCATATCCGAGATTGTGGTAACGCCATGCAATCGAAGCTCCTTCCTGATCTTCGACGATGAGTGAAAGCATGAGGGATGCACGGTCTTTTAGGCAGCATTCATCCAGCCATTCATCCAGGGATTTCATCCCTTTTTTATTGGCTGCAAACTGTTTAAGCTTGATAAATTCAGGCTTTTCCGGGTTCTGAATGCGTCCGCAGCGAATCCCTGTTTCAGAATAATCGATACCAACTATCTGCATAATATGTCCTTCCTGGTCATAAAATTAAAAAGCGATTCTGGAGCAATACTCCAAGCGGAATGCGTATACACTTGCTATGACCAATGTGCAATGTGCAATTCAATGTGCAATTGGATGTTTAACCGTTCCGTTCGATGATGCAGCGCAGCATGCAACGCCGTTACCGGAATTGATTTTCGTTATTCGTTATGGATCACCCCAGAACCCCAGCAAGGTTCGATATGAATAGATCCCGATTTGCGCCATAAGGCGCTATCGAAGGATCCTGCGAATCCCCTACCAATATTTTCCGCGCCGTAGGCGCGGCTTGGATTTAATTCAATAAGCAATTTATTATGAATGATTTGTGACAAATTTATTTGCGTTCACGACAAGACTATTATTTAATAAGAAAGGTATATATTGTTGAATAGTAATAATTTGAGAGGTTCATATGGCAATATCAACAGCAACGAAACGAAAGAGTTCTGCAGTGACCTCGAGGTTTGCCTCGTCAGCAAAAGTCAGTGCAATACAGAATCGTGTTTCCACTGGAAATCGCGTTACAAAACAGGCCGATCCAATTGGTACTGCAACCGTGACAGCTTCTGCTTTGAATGTGCGAAAAGGGCCGGGAACGAATTATGAACGTATCGGCGGCTTGACTAAAGGTAAGTCAATTGAGGTTTATGAAGACACCGGTGAGTGGTTAAAAATTAAATATGGCACTGAATATGGGTATGTCAGTCAGCAATATACGACATTCCAGGATCAAAAACCACCAGTGACCGAACCCGATCCTCCCAAAACGGATGATCCGGATCTGCCGGCTTCAGTCGACGGTTCAGCTCCATCCGGCGCAACTTACACCGGTACGGATACCCTCAGAAAAGGTGCTTCCAATAAAGAAGCCGTTAAAACTCTTCAGCTCTATCTCAACAAATGCCTCGCCTCAAGTGGTGTTTCGGCTCTTAGTGTCGATGGGGATTTTGGCAATGGTACATGGACAAATCTCATGTACTATCAGTATTCGCGCAATATCTGCGATTCGTCAGGTCGAATTGAAGTCGATGGCGTTTGCGGTCCCAAAACTTGGAATGCACTGAGAACCGGAGCGCCGGTCGTGTACGATATCCGTGAGCCTATTGCTTTTTCTAATGGATATAAGCTGGACGCCAATTGCACGACAAAACTTAGCTGTGGTGGCGCAATGGCCCCCAGTGCTGCTGCTAAGTTTGAAGAACTCATTAAGGCTGCCAAATCAGCCGGACATACTATTAAGGCCAGCAGTACTTTCCGTGGCATGACATCCATGGGAACAACCAAAGGCGTCGGTTCTCAACATTCTGGTCAGATCGAACTTTTTGTCGATTGGAATGGTGACACCGCTAGTGCTGCTAAACCAGGCTATAGCAATCATCAGAGCGGTAAGGCAATTGACATTTCTGGAATTCAGAAAAAGAATGATACATCAGCCCTGTTTAAGTGGCTTTGTAACAATGCTTCCAAATACAACTTTAAAAATTATTCCGGTGAATGTTGGCACTGGGATTACACCGGAAGTTGATGTTCTGGCTGCATGACGTCAATGAAAAGCCCGCATTCTGCGGGCTTTTTTGTGTCTAAATAAATGATGGGGGTTGGGAATTTGCCTTCGGGACGAAATTCTTGCCCAATAAAAGAATAATAAAAGCAAAATATGGATAATCGTTTAGGAATACAGCAAAAATCATCACTGGCGTCGAGAAAAAACTCGCCAATTCGAACTAGAAATCCATTTGGAACAGACAGAACTCCAAAGCCGAAAAAACAGGATGACCCTATTGGAACTGCTACTGTTAAAGTGAATGCACTGACTGTACGAAGTGGGGCTGGAACGAATTTTCCTCGCATTGGCGGACTGACCAAAGGCAAGGTCGTCGAAGTTTATGAAGACAAAGGCGATTGGCTGAAAATTAAATACAAAACGGAATTCGGCTATGTGATGAAGATGTATACGAATTTTGAGCCGAAAGAACCAAGCACGTTGAGAGGAAAAACAACGGGAAAGGCTAATATGCGGACCGAACCGAATCAGAATTGCACCATACTCGGACAGATTGCAGCCGGTATTGAGGTCGATATTCTCGGTAAGGAAGGCGAATACTACAAAATTGATTCAGCCTGCGGATATGTATGGATTCACGAAAGTCTTGTTACAACACCCATTAGTGAAGACACATTTCCAACATCGGCTGATAATACGCCGCCCGATGGCGTCGCCTGTTCAAGTGAGCCAACGCTCCATCACCATGACAACACCAATGATAAGAACTGCGTCAAGACAATGCAGCTCTACCTCAACAAATACCTCGCCTCGAGTGGTGTGGCTGCCATTAATGCTGATGGGGATTTCGGTGATACGACATGGCGTAACCTGATGTATTACCAATATTCCCGCAACCTTCAGGGAAGTAAAGGCATTGAAGTGGATGGAATTTGCGGGCCGAAAACTTGGGATGCATTTAAAAAAGGTGCACCTGTCGTCTATGACATTCGCAAACCCATTGCATTCAAAGATTATAAGCCCATCAATGAAGAGGTGAAATTCCTGTCCACAGGCGGGGCTCTTTGCGCTGAAGCGGCCAAACACTTCGAGGAAATGATTGCTGAAGCCAAGAAAGATGCGTCTTTGGCGGGGAAAATTTCGGTTTTAAGTTCGTTCAGAGGCATGACAAGAATGGGCACAGAAAAAGTGTGCGGGACGGGTACCCCTGGACAGATCGAACTCATGGTGGAGAACTATCACAATGGTACCGATACCGGAGCTCCAGGGGCAAGTCAGCACCAGTGTGGTAAAGCCGTCGATTTCGGTGATATTCATTATAATAAACAGCACCCGTTCTACATGTGGCTTGATGCTCATGCTGCAAAATATGGTTTTAAAGAACTCAAGTATGCAGGTGGAGGGGGAGAGCCCTGGCACTGGAATTACGAAGGGGTTTAATCGGGAATTCCTTTCACCCGCACCTTTAGGCGCGGCCATTCGAACCCATTTTTTCGTCTGCGCGCCAATAGCGCGCAGACGTTATGTCTGAGCAGCACAAAAAATAACGCGGAAAACAAAGCAATCGTAGTTCCCCGGTTTAACTTTGTGATATAATGAAAAATGGAGTGTTTTATTCCTCTCAATTGTTTGCTTAAATGGAGAAATATTATGAAACGTTACTTATGGTTTGTGTGTTTTTCGAGTGCCGTTTGCATGATGGGTTGCAGTGACGCAACATTTAAGTGCATTGACGGAGAAATGAAATGCTCTGATGTCGGCAATAATCAATACATGGTTTGCGAAAATGGCGAATGGAGTGCTGCTCAAAGCTGTAGTGGAACACAGGTTTGTGTGAATGATGCTTGCATAGACAAATGCACTACAGGTGAAACAAAATGCAATGGCGAGAAGATCGTTACATGCGATGCCAATGGGAAATGGGGCGAACCGGAAGATTGTACAGAAGCAGGTGCTGTCTGTTTAAATGGTGAATGCACCAGCGAATGCAAGGGCGATGAAACAAAATGCGATGGTAATTACCTTAAAACCTGTGTAGAAGGTAAATGGAAAGTCGAGAATTGTTCAGCCAGCCAGCTCGTTTGTTATACACCCTCAAGCGGGACGTCTTCATGCCAGTCATGTAAAAACGGCGAAGAAATATGTTTTGAAAATAAGGTTCAGAGCTGTGAAGGTGGTGTATGGAAAACAATTGATACATGTAATAATGGCAAAATATGTGTATTTGAAAATGACAAACCCCAATGCATGCTGGAATGTACACTAAATGCAACTAAATGTGAAAGCAACAAACTTTTTACCTGCACCGAAGAAAACGGTTGGGGCGAAGGCATTTCATGCAAGTCAAATCAGATTTGTGGCTTGATGAGTGATGATCCCAATACTTATGGCTGCCGTTCATGCATAGAAAATGAGACCAAATGCGATGACGATGTTTTGAAAGTTTGTAAAAATGGTTCGTTTGAAAATGAAGAAAGTAAGGACTGCGCTCAGGATAACAATATGATCTGCGGTCTCAATGATAAGGGTGTCGCAGATTGCAAAATCGAATGCGAAACAGACGATACTCAATGTGTAAAAGCCGGTCTGCAAACTTGTGTTGAGGGCAAATGGAAGACAACCTCATGCGATGATGGAACATGCAAATTGAGTCAGACTGATGTTGATGGTAATTCGCGTTATGTTTGTTATCAATGCGATAATGGATCGACAAAATGCGTCGAAGGTGATGATAAGCTTTATACATGCGTCGATAATCGCTGGAATGATGGCGTACAATGTCCAAATAATATATTTAATGAGTCTGTAAAATGCAAAATGACAGAAACTGATAATCCTGTGGGACAGTGTCATGTATGCGATGATGGAGAAACGAGATGTGGAATTGATGAAAATACACTATATATATGCGAAGGTCATAACTGGGTTGAAGAGCCCTGTGGCGAAAATGCTAAATGTGATTTAAAAAGCCCGAATGAAAAAACAGAAGACGAAACTGATAAAGATGTGTATTTCTGCCGGGAATGCTATGATGGCAATACTAAATGCGTAGAGGGGACAGAGAATCAATATCAAGTTTGCGTAAACGGTAAATATAGCGAAGGTACTGAAACCTGCGATAATGCCATTTGTCTTAATAATGAAAAATCTGATGGTAATTCATTCATAACAGGAATGTGTCACGAATACTGCACCGAAAATATCTGTAAAGATGATAAATTATATGAATGCATTATAAATGAAGGCGAAAGTGAAGGGCATTACGTGTCCACAGATTGTGGGTCTGAAATGAAATGTGTTGAGCAAGATTACTCAGATGGCAATGGAGGCGTCATTACTGCAGCGAGATGTGCATCATGCACAAATGGTGACACAAAATGTAGTGATGACAATACGACACTTCTTATTTGCGAATATGGCGAATGGGTGAATAAAACTGTTTGCACCGATAGTGAACAGGTTTGTACATTAGATACTGACGCCAAATATGCCTGCGTTAATAAATGTCCAGATGGCGAGAAAAAGTGTATTGGAACTTCGTTATTTACTTGTAATACAGAATCCAAAGTTTTTGATGAAGAAAAATGTGTTTTTTGCGGTGCGAAAAATAATGATAATGGTGAATTAATCTGTCGCGAATGTGAAACTGAGGGTGATACCAAATGCGATGATACAGGTAAACTCAATATTTGTACTGATGGCAATTGGATGGTTAAAGATCCGGAATCAGAGAATCAGGTTTGTGGCAGTGACTACCGTTCTGAAAACAAAGATGCTTATCTTGAAAAATGCACTTTAGATGCCTGTAATAATGGACTACTATATAAATGTAATAATACAGGGCTTTATGATTCTGGAAATGCATGTGAAAATGGGGTTTGCGCTGACGTCTGCAATGCTCAGGAATGCGCTGCAGATGAAACAAAACGTGCTGCATGCGTAGAATGCACACCAGGCACAACCCAATGCGACGCAACTGGCACCAAAATCCAGAAATGTTCTGATGATGGAAGTTGGACAGATGGTTCTTCATGCACACTTCCTGAATTCTGTGATATGCTTAATGAGGAAGCAGCTTGTGTTCGTTGCATTGGCGAAACAAAAGAATGTTTGCCGGGTGGGACATTGACGACCTGCACAAATGGCCAGCTCGTCTCCGAATATTGTTTCTCTGGCAATAATAACGCCTGCGGTGACAAATATCGTGAAGAAGATTATCAGAGGCCAGAAGAATTAAGTTGTCGTAATATCAGTGATGCAGCTTATGGCTCTGTGTGTAATACAGATGATGTTTATTGTAGAAACAAAGATGAAAGCTCAATTTGTATTGATAATATAATTACTAAAAAAACATGCGCAGAGTCTTTGCTTAACATGAAGGATAAATTACCAAATAGTTGTAAAGATTTAATAGATTTTATTAATTACTATACCCAAAATAACAACGTAACTGAAATTAATAAATTAAATAATCTTTTAAACTGCAATAACGACTCTCTATGTGAAATCAAATATATTTAT
>JAZRWV010000588.1:0-2002 GCA_045599925.1 Myxococcota bacterium | reverse complement strand
GAGCCGCCTCACCTCCTTGTCACTTCGTGACGTTCCTCCTCTCCATTATGGCGAGGAGGAATTTAAGGTAACATTTCATTTGTTCACTGGGCTCTGCGAGGCTAACCGTCCACCGGACGGTTAGCTTCTCGGCCCCCCATTCCGGTAAAACCTAGGTTATGCCTACATTTATGCTGAGTATAGATTTACCCTGCCTGAGCTGTAACTCATTTCAGGATTTAACATAGGTGTTTCTTTTTATATGGAGCAAATTGTGTTATAATTCGCGAGACGTTTCAGATTTTGTTTGAAATGGATTTTTGTAATTTGGAGTTCTCATGAGAAAGTTATCAATAATATTGGCTCTTTTTGCAGGAACCATGCTGCCATTGACAGCTGTTGCTCAAGATTCATCCAAAACCTCTTCTTCTAAAAAAGGAAAATCCTCCAAAAAAGGAAAATCCAGCAGTAAAAAGAAGAAAGCTAAAAAAGAAGTCGATGGACAATCATTTTCAAGTGAACAGATCCTTTTGAACAATCAGGCTTACGAAGCATCCAGCAAAGGTGAATATAATAAAGCTGAGCAAATTTACAATGCCATGCTTCAAATCGGTGAGTTCAATATTATATGGCTTAACCTCGCAAAGACTTATTTAGTCCAGGATAAATGCATGGAAGCGGCTGATGCGCTCCAGCGTGTTTATTCGGCACCTCATATTTCCGATATTCCATCTGAAGATATTGAGAAAAAAGCTTTGGATTATACCGCCCAGATGAACGAAAAATGCAGTTCAACGGTCATTATTAAATGTAATCCAACTGATATGAAAATCACAATCGATGGCGGACAGGAAATGGCCTGCACCGAAACGCCGATAGCTCTTGTTCCCGGTCGACATGTGGTTTATGGACAGACGAGTTTTGGCTTTAACACGGTTGCAGCCGAGTGTGTCGCTTATGAAACAACAGAAATCGCAATCGATGTCATCGACTACGAAACCGTCGCTAAAGATGCTGGTGTCACGCCTGAGGAACTCCGCAAAAAATCGACACTCTTTAAAGCCCTCGGTTATTCTTTTTTAGGCGTGGGAACTGCAATGCTTGGCGCGGGGTTGGGCTTGTCGATTTACTACTATTATGACTATACGGATAAACATCAGGCTAGTCTCAATGGTGGTGATGGCGCAATGACAACTGAAGAACTGCGCGATTATCGCAAAAAAACTGAAAAATTCATCAATACAGGATACGGTCTTTCGGCTGTCGGTGGGGCAATGCTCGCAACAGGTATCGTTCTTGTCGTGATTGATGCCGTAAAAATCAAGCCTCAAATCGATATTCTTGAGGCCAAATCACGCTCATTTCGATTTGCGCCTGTTCTTTCACCAGAATTTTCCGGTGCAGTCTTTACCACAACATTTTAACATTTCAGAGTTTGCGCATTTCGCGCAAACCCTAAAAACATCATGCTTTAACCTGAAGACAAAGCATTCCACATCTGAGCTCTTTCGCAAATCTTCTTTCTTCTCCGGGAATGAGTTGCCATCCATCAACACTCGTCATGGGGACGTGACCTTTTTTCGTCAATTCCTGAGCATACATATATCCATTGCGCAAAATGATGATCGCATGAATTCCTGATATGTGTTCGTCATCATATCGAATCTGGCATTCAGGGTCACACCCAATCAGGATGATAGGTTTGTCTTCATTCAAAACAACTGTTTTGCAGTTTCCCTGATTGTCATTATAGCTCAATGCGACGGAAACAGACGCTTCACTCGTCGATGGCTTCGCCTCATCTTTCTTGACTTCAGACGGGGAGTGAAAAATGATTTTCTTTTCTGAAGGCTTATTATCTTTGACAGGATTGTTTTCAGCCTTTGCAGCTGGAGCTTCCAAAGGCTGTCTTATCGTGATTTCACGATTGACAGAATTGATGGATATGGAAGAACGATGGGATTGTGTTTCAACACCATCAGCCGTCGCGCGAGCATATCGGTTTGATGTTTTCTGTATGGTT
>JAZRWV010000587.1:0-2043 GCA_045599925.1 Myxococcota bacterium | reverse complement strand
GAAACAGGCAACTGGACCTGTGATATCGCACAAAATATACCAGCCGAAACTCCTGTCGTAGCAGAACCTGTTCAGGATGTTCCAGCCGCAGAACCAGCTCAGGAACCTGTCGAATCACCTGAAGAATAATGACTTGCCACGATGCGATACCAATAGTTTGCCTTCCATAACCTTTTCATTTCTGAACAGAACACCCCAAATACAAAATCATCAGATCAGCTTAAGGAATAATCAAAATGTCAGATGAAAAAGAAGACAAACTTCAGGCTCAAAAGATCTGTGCTGCAGAAATTTATTCAACCAATAATGACGAAGTCATTCAAATTTGTGCAGATTTAATTCCCGATGATATCGATATGTATCCGCGTCTCATCGGGTCCAGGAGTATGCCTTTTCGAGAAGTCGTTGCCGAAAGAATTTGCGGAGAACTGGAACCACTTGATGAACGTGACTGCATCGGTGCTGTAACACCTTTTGAACGCATTCGTGCCAAAGAAATCTATGGGAATTTTCACGGTCCCATCAACGGACTGACTTTTCCCGGCACATTCTCAGGGTATGGCTGGATACTCGTTTTGGCTGAAAATAAGCCGGATGGCATTTCTGTCGGAATTCAAAGAGCTGCATGGCCGGCAAAATACTACACCATTCGACTGCAAACAGGCATGAATCCTCATATCCTTATTCATCCGGGCACACCATTCATTCCATTTATCGTCGGCAATCCGGTCTTCGTCGAATCTGTTAAAAATGATCTTTCTTCCGGAAGTTCAGTCACTTTTGCCAAAACATTCGTTCCAACCCTCAATGCAGCATTAAAGCTGCCTGAAATCGATATCGAACTCGATATCCCTCAAAACATCAGCAGTCAATATCAGATCCTCATTCGGTTCTATTAATTATCCTTAACAAATCCGCATAAAAACGCGATTTCCCCCATTATCACACGATAATGTCAAAACTGCACTATTTCTTCATCTTATGTTGTGTTTGTGCGGTAGCATGTTCTTCTCCGGAACCCTGGCCAAATGCTCGCCGTTATCAGAAAACTCAAACAGAAATCTTTTATCAGGCTCCGGTTGGTGCGGCAGAATCCATCCAGGCTGCCTGGCTGCCGCAATCTGTGCTGAGTATTTCCGATAATTTGCTGATTTATGCCGATGCAGGAACAAAAAAAATAGTTCAACTCAATACCAAAACCAGCGAACAGATCGCACTGTTTGATTTTTCAAACGCCAGTGTCTGTCAGTACAATCAAAATACCAGCGGTCTCACACTACTTCAGGCCGATATTGACTGGCTGATCCTTGCCAATTCCACATCCTCTCTGTATTGGTTTAACCTCAAAACAGGTGAAATCAAATCCATAGGAAGCATTCATCCCGCCAATGCCATGCTTCCGGAGGATGGCGTCCGGCTCGGAGACATCGACTTTGAACTCTTTTCGGGAATCGGCAAGTCGAAATCCGGCTTTTATATGGTCTTTGCAAACCAGATCTTCCATGTTCCCTGGAATGGCAATCACCCAGATGACCTGCTCAATGCACCTATCGAACTCATTGCCGGAAGCATGGATGACGATGATGCGCAGAACACAGCATCAACAGATGCAAAATCTGTTAGCCTCAATTTGACGACAAATCTGTTCACCAACCTGACAGAACACAACGGATGGCTATATTTTTGGGAATACCGAAGTCTCAGAGCTGTCAGAGACGGCAAAATTGCACTGATAACAGGCGATGGCTACACTTCTCCATCCTGTGCCCTGGAGGATTTTTATGCTCAGGCTCTATCCTTTGTGCCACAGCTCGTTTCCTGGCAAAATCATTTGTTTTTATCCTACTGGAGCAATAACGACACTTTGCTTCAAATTGATGTCGACGAAATCGATATGGTAAATGGAACCGCAACGGGATATGTCACCGCTCTTTATCCTCAAGCAGGCTCTATGAATGCACTGACGGTTTCAACAAATGGCCTTGTCAGTGCAGATCTTAAAACCGGTAGTTTCTGGCAAATCGAACTTGTACCGGAAATCAG
>JAZRWV010000586.1:0-2203 GCA_045599925.1 Myxococcota bacterium | reverse complement strand
CTTCGCAGCCATTGGAGGCCTTGCCGTCGACATCCGCATAACCATCCACACATTTGATCGATGAGTCGTCACAAGTAGCGACATGAGTCGTTTCAATATCGAGACAAATGCCTTTGCAAAGTTTAGTTACGCCTGCACATGACGTTTTACATATTGATGAAGAACAGAACTGACCAGAATTCGTACAATTCTTCCCCATGCTGTCACTTGAACATCCGCAATACTGATTGCTGTTGCTCGCATCGATACAGGCATAGGTCGATGTACCGGTCTTGCAATACGTTAACCCTTCCGGACAGGAACAATTGCCATTGACACAGGTCTGACCATTTGAACAAATATGATCTTTGTAGCCGCAGTTGTTGTTATCCGTATTCAGGTTGACTTCACAGCCATTGGCTGGTTTGCCATCGACATCTTCATAACCAGGCATACAGGAGAGGGTTGTATCACTACATGAAGCGACATGAGTTGCCGACATGTCAATACATGTGCCCTTGCAGAGTTCTGTACCCGTGGCACAAGTCGTTGCACAAATACTGGAAGAACAAATCTGACCACTGCTGAGACAATTCGTCCCGGCATTGTCTTCTGAACATCCACAGTACTGATTGTTGTTGCTTGCATCCACACAGGCATGCGTCGATGAACCGGTCTTACAATAGATTTGGTTTGCAGGACATACACATTTGCTATTAACGCACGTTCTGCCATCTGTACAAACCGTTCCCGATTCACCACAGTGGCTGTTATCGGTCTTCAGATTAACTTCACAACCATTGGAAGCCTTACCGTCCACATCTTCATAATCACTTTCGCAAGTGATGGTTGTTTCATTGCATGAAGCAACATGAGTGGCTGAAAACTCAAGACAGGTGCCTTTGCAAAGTTTCGTCGCACCTGAACAATTCGTTTCACAGCTCGATGACGTACAGAACTGACCTAAAGTTGTACAATTCGTTCCCACGCTCTCTTCAGAACACCCGCAATACTGATTGCTGTTGCTCGCATCCACACAGGCAAATGATGAAGTTCCGGTTTTGCAGTATTTCAATTCGCCCGGACACTCACAATTGCCATTCATGCAGGTTCTGCCATTTGTACAAACATTTCCCTTGTCACCGCAGTTATTGTTGTCCGTGGACAAATTCACTTCACAACCATTGGAAGATGAACCATCGATATCGGCATATCCATCCGAACATCGGATCGTGTTTTCATTGCACTCCTTGACATGCGTCGTTGAAAAATCAAGACAAACGCCCTTGCAGAGTTTTGTTGTACCAACACATCCCGTTTCACATTTTGATGATGAACAAATCTGTTGGGAACTCGTACAGTTCGCACCGACACTCTCTTCATTGCACCCACAATACAAATTGCTGTTGCTCGCATCGATGCAGGCATAAGTCGATGCACCCGTTTTACAATAGGTCTGCCCCTCCGGACACCGACAAACACCGCCCTCACATTTTTGACCAATTCCACAAACCTCGCCTCTGTAATTGTCACTCTGCTCATCAGGACTATTACAGGCTCCGCCCTTTTTGGCACCACAATAGGAATCATCCGTTTGGGGATCAATACATTTGTTGCCGCAAAGGAGCTGCGAACTCAGACAACTTGCTTCACAACTTCCAAGTAAACAAACCTCACCTGATGCGCACGTCTTTCCTGCCCATTCCGATCTACAACCACAATACTGATTGCTGTTGTTCGCATCCACACAGGCATACGTCGATGCACCAGTCTTACAATAAGTCTGACCTTGTGGACACATGCAGATCCCGCCAGAACAGGTTTGACCCGTTCCACAAACTTCACCTTTGTAATCGGCACTTAATTTATCCGAACTGTTGCATTTTCCAGCCGTTAACGCACCGCAATAAGTTCCATCCTTTTGAGGATCGATACATTTACCGCCACAAAGGGCCTGCGATTCCAGACAGCTCGTGTCACATATACCACCGGAACAAACCTTGCCGGACGAACACGCATTGCCAACAGAATCCTTAGAACATCCACAATACTGATTGCTAGTGCTCGCATCCACACAGGCATACGTCGATGCACCGGTTTTGCAATAAGTCTGCCCCTCCGGACACTGACAAAAACCATTCTTACAGGTCTGGCCCGTTCCACATATTTCACCTTTGTAGTCAACACTCTCTTTATCATTACTGCTGCATGCACCTGCTGTACT
>JAZRWV010000585.1:0-6712 GCA_045599925.1 Myxococcota bacterium | reverse complement strand
CCATCAGCGCGGGATTTTTTGCATTAATGACTTCAAATGCGCCTTTAAGGCGCCATCTTGATATCAGAAATATCGAGTTGGATGCAGAAATGTCACGAAAAAAAGGCCGTATGCGTCAGCATAGGCCTTTTAGCGCGGCGTCTCCGGCAAAGCCGGATAGCGCGCTACCATAAAAATCAAACAACGAAATCCCGATACAATCTGCTACAAAAAAAATCGACATCCAGCATGTCACAATTTTTTTTCGAAGTAATCATTTTAGTGAAAGACAAATGGGAGTGTCCCGGTCTTTTGTGGATTCACTGACATGATGGAGACGAAAAATGACGCACGCATGGATGAATTTAATCGCTGTTTTAACGACCGTTTTCTCAATGGGAACCAGTGATGCTGATACTGTAAAAAATGTCGAAAACGTAGAATATGTCGCAGTGGAACGCATCAGTGATGCCGGGGCTTATATTGAAACACCTTCGGCTCATGTGTTTATCGAACACGGAAATCGTTCCGGCATGCGTGAAGGCGATGTAATCGAATATCGCATTGCAAATGATGAAATCGAGAATCGTCTTTCTACGGCACATGCCCGTCTGGAACGCATGGAAAACACGAGCACACTCGTGCTCAATCTGTAATTAAGTCGGATTTTTGAGCATTTTCGCCATTTTTCGCTGGATTTGATGAGTTAAAAATGCAAATAATGTGCCGTGTTTGCTCTTTTGATGTCGGAGGAACTTATGGGACAAAAAATGCAGCTCCAGCTTGGAATGAAACAGCAGCTTAGGATGACGCAGCAGCTTCAGCAGGCCATTAAACTGCTTCAGTTGTCACGTCAGGAACTGATTGCTTCGATTCAAGAAGAATTAACTGAAAATCCAGCACTCGAAGAAGCTCCCGATTCTGCTTCGGAATTCATGGCTATCGAAGATGGCGAGCCACCTGCAGTTATGAATGATACACAGGATTTTCAGACAAGCCTTCGCAATCTCGATGAAAATATCGGCAAAACCGAAACCATCGACTGGGATGCTTATCTGAATCAGTATCAGACGCATACACCGATGCAGGATTCCAATTATCAGGGCTTTATCGGCGATGAATTGCCCAGCTATGAAGCCACTTTAACCGCCCCTCCGACGCTCGTCGAGTATCTGCTTCGCCAGGTCAAACTCACGCGTTTTGACGAAACCCAGGAACGCATCGCGGCTGAAATCATCGGCAATATCAATGAAGACGGCTACCTCGTCGGCATTACACTCGAAGAAATTGCTGAACATCAGAATGTCGATCTCGATTCTGTCATCTACGTCCAGGAAACCATTCAGGAATTCGACCCAACCGGCGTCGGTTCCCGCGATTTGCGCGAATGTCTGCTCGCTCAGGCCGAAATCCTTTATCCCGACAACAAGCTCGTGCATGACATCATCGATGATCAGATTCCTTTGCTCGAACGCAAAAACTACAAGCAAATCGCTCGGAATCTGAAGACAACCGTCGAACGCGTCGTTCGCGCTTCCCGCGTCATTGCCTCTTTGAACCCCAAACCCGGCGTCAAATATTGCGATGAACGCCCGCTTTACATCACGCCCGATGTCTATGTGGAACGTTCTGCCGATGGCGAATATCACGTCGCCGTCAACGATGATGGCTTGCCCAAACTTCGCGTCAGCTCTTATTATTATGAGATGCTCAGAAGCAACAAATCGCAGGCCGAAGCCGCCGCCTATATTCGCGATAAAATGACGAATGCACGCTGGTTCATTCGTTCCCTTCAGCAGCGCGAGCGCACGATTTATCGCGTCGCAGAAGCCATTATCGCTCGCCAGCGCGATTTCTTCGACAAAGGCGTCAATTACCTCAAACCGATGATTCTCAAGGATATTGCTGAGGATACGAACTTGAGTGAATCGACGATCAGCCGCGTGACGACGAAAAAATATATGCATACGCCGCAGGGCACGTTCGAGCTCAAATTCTTCTTCACGTCCAAAATCAGCCGCATGGATGCTTTTGGTGGTGACGATTTGGCGAGTACGGCTGTTCAGGAACGCATCAAGGCAATTATTTCCAAGGAAAATCCGAAACATCCGCTCAGCGATCAGAAAATCGCTGAAATTCTGAAGGACGAAGACATCGACATTGCTCGCCGTACAGTAGCAAAATATCGCGAAGTTCTCGGCATTTTGTCGTCTTCTCAGCGCAAGGAGCTCTAATCGGGCATGTCGATTTCCGCGCTTATTTCTTATCTTTTAATGGGATTGGCGTTGTCGGCTGATGCGAGTTCGGTTTCTCTTGTATACGGCGGCAGCTTCAAGCCGTTCAAGTGGCGCTATGCTGCGGTGCCAGCTGCGGCATTTGGCTTTGCGCAAGCGGTGATGCCTGTAATCGGCTGGTGCGGTGGCGAACTCGTCGCACAGTTAGTCGAGACTTTCGGGCACTGGATTGCTTTTGCGGTTCTGCTCGCCGTCGGCGGCAAATTTATCCTCGATTCTCGCCACGAAAATGACGCCGAAGCAAAGGACGTTCTCAAGCCATGGCCGATTATTGTTGCTGCATTTGCAACGAGCATCGATGCCTGTGCCGTCGGTTTCAGCCTGGCTCTCGACGGTTCGCCGATTCTCATTCCGACATTGATTTTCGGCGTTGTGACGTTTCTGTGCAGTATGATTTGCTGTCGCGTCGGCGCAAAACTTGGCGAGAAATTTGGCCCGAAACTGCTGCTCATCGGCGGCATTGTGCTCATTTTGATTGGCGTAAAGATTCTCATCAGCCATCTTTGGCCCGGGCTACTATCTTTTTAGGGGGAGCATGGCTATTGGCCGTTATGCTTGTAGACGCAAAATTTTGCGTCTACTACATGCATAACTGCCAATACGCCATGCCGCGCGGCCTATCGACAGACGCAAAAATTTGCGTCTCTGTCAATACGGCCGCGCAAATCTTCATTTGGGGATCACGCGAAAACAACTTATGGTGTCAAAATGACAAAATCCGCGATTGCTATTTGCTCAATCATTGCATCCATCTTCCTTCTCGGCTGCTCCAATACCGCAGAAGAAACTTTCATGAATGGAATGTACGAATATGCACATATCATTGTCGAAAATAACGGCAATTGCGAAGTGACAGCTAAAAAATTAAACAGTTTTACCGATTGGAACGGCGAAAAAATGGGTAATGCACTCGCCGAAATGGTAAAAAACGCCTCAAAGCAGGTTTCGGATAATTCGGCGAGAAGTCCTCTTCAGCTTATCGCCGACGAACTCGAATACTTTTTATCGCCGGAAGAGCTCGAGATTGCACG
The DNA here is from genome assembly GCA_045599925.1 of Myxococcota bacterium. Taxonomy (GTDB): domain Bacteria; phylum Myxococcota_A; class Bradymonadia; order UBA4248; family UBA4248; genus UBA4248. Next base: position 3,408 of record JAZRWV010000585.1, on the reverse strand, counting down.
TCATCCGGCCTGTGCTGAAGATGAAAAAGTAAAAGCTGCTCAGGCTCATTTGGGCGAAATCCTTATGAAACCCGTCTTCAAGGAAATGGCAGGCGACGTTGGCGAAGCCCTTCGTCAAAAAGAAGAAGAAAATAAGTGAATCACTGCTGTTCACCCGTTAACATCTGCTATTTGTTTCTTTGTTTAAGAAAAACTCCCCACAAAGTCACGCAAAATCCCAGAAATATAAAAATGAGGCATGGGGTAAAATTGCGTTCTGCGGATTTGATTATATTTGGATTTTTCGGATTCACCCGGACTGTAAGCTTGTTTCCAGGCACCTTTGCCGGCTTTTGATGACTAAATGAACTCGTGTATGACTCATTTCTATATTCATAAGAAACTGTGGTTTTACAGGTTGATTTTATCGTTTTTCCGGTACCAGTTCTTTCGCATCGCGAACTCACTACTGTAGAGTTTACGCCGCTCCAGTCGTTGTAAGCTGTTGCAGTATTAATTGAAAATATGATACCGGAAACAAGCAATACAATGCCCACGATGAGAATGAAAAGCGCTCTTTTGGGTGTTGTTTGACTCGATTCATTCGTAAATCTACTCTGCATCTGATGCCTCCTCTCTCGTTTGACTCGAGCAAAATATTGCGAATATAACATCAAAATAAGATGCAAGTCGCTTGCTCGTATTTCATTATTTATTTTGAGAATAGTGATTTCAATATTTTCTAGTTATTTTTGAGTTTTTTGGCTTGCGTCCACATGATATATCCACCCACAAGCGTAAAGCCGAGTCCCAGCAATATAATTATAACACACATCATTACATTACTTGCGGGAATTGAATAATCATTGGGATCGTTCGGATTGACTTTAATGGCAAGTTTATCGCCGTTACTCATTCCTGTATAGTGATATCCTGTAACATTAACGAATGATTGATTATTATAACTGTACGTTATGGTTACATCGCAATTCTTATTTCTCGATTTTCCAGAATGCCTGGTTTCGCACTTGATGCTCTTTATCGTGGATTCGACGTCAACCCATTCCGTGTAAGCAGTTACACTATGAGCTGAGAATATGCAGCCTCCAACAAATACGCAAATACCAATAAAAGCGCAAATTGAAGAAAGAATGATTTGACCTTTTGGACTTGAATAATCTATTGCCATCAAATGTTTCCTTTTGTGTAATATTCAGGCAGAAAAAGCCAAAGTATTTGAGTAATCATAGCAAGATGAGACGATACAGCTACCGTCTGGTTTGTAATACTGACTATACGACATTTGGGGTTCTCTTTGCAATGATGCAGATTAATACTTGATTTCCAGACGCTTCTAGTCTGGTTTCCTGGCTTGCGGGCAAAGCGCGCTGACGATCTCCGGCCGAGTAAATAAAAGAAAGCCGCCGCGTATGCGCGCAGGAACGAGCACATAGCGGCGGCGGCGCGGCGTATGCAATAGCCGCGCAAATAAAAGTATATATTCATTCAGCGTCTGGGACGTCCATATCGAGCGAATGGATGGCTGCCGTCGGATGAGTCGTTCAGGCGCCGATTTATTTGCATTCGTTCTTTATACCAACGATTCCCACCCGGTTGCTGTTCAAAATTCAACACAGGCTGGTCAATCGTAAGTTCGTTCTGAATTTCCTGAAAATTCGTCACACTAGGTGCCGAAATTGGGAAAACAGAATCGTTTGCATTTGCCTGCTCGAGCTCATCTGTACAAATTTTGCATTCCGCACGTATCTGGAATTCGCCACACATAATAATGCTGTTATTGAGAATTTCGAGTTCCATTTTGCTGTTCAGACGTATGCCATCCACTTTGACTCCGTTTGTCGGCACGCATCCGGGAGGAAATTTGATATATGCACAATTTCCTTTCAGCTCGATAATAGCATGATGCCTCGATGTGGAGCCGTCAGATGTCCGAATATGACATTCAGAATGTCGCCCAATCGAAAGTCTGGGATGAAGGTCGCTCAATATAGCCGTTTCTTCGACATTATTATCATTCAGATAATGAAATATATATTCTTTTTTCTGTGATTTCGCAGGTTCCGGAATTTTGGCTGGTTCAGGCTCTGGTTTCTGCGCATTGAGAATATTCTCCTGAACTATCTGAGCTTCATCCGCCTGACTTGAGTCTGCCTTAACTCGTTTTACGATAAATGGGACATTGCATGAGCTGAACATACAATTAACTTCCATTTCGACACCTGGCGGTAACACCCATGTGTCAACCATTGTGTGAATATCGTGAATGTCAGGAATATCCTGATTGACTGAAAGCTGTTTAATCACAGATTTTCGCGTAATATCCTGAACAAAGAGACGATTATTCCTTAATATAACAAGAGTTTGAACTGGTAATGCACTTTTTATAACGACAGAACAGTCCTGACGGCTGCCAATGGTCATAATGGGATTGTCTTCAGTAAATATAAACTGTTTCTGTCCGTTATAATTATATTCAAGAATAATATCGTCATTTCCTGTATTCTGTAATGTATTTTGAGAAATCAGTGTTTCATTTAATACATGACTGATGCAATCAGATTCAACTTGTGCGGGCTCATTCTCTTTAACTTTTTCATCTGTCGGCAATAAAGTGTTTTCATCCACAACACTTTTGTTGGATGATGATTTTACAAGCGGAGGAAGTGTGTCACTCAAAGCATCAACAAAGTCTTTGGCATCGGACGGCGAACCCTGTAATTCATTCTGTTTTCCTGGGGTTTCATCGTTTTCCGGAGTTTCATCGTTTTCCGGAGTTTTATCTTGTTGCACTAAATCATCATTTTCTTGCTCCAAGTCATCGTCTTCAACCAGATTTATAGCAAGTTTTCCGCATCGGATGCTTTTTTGGCAATCGATATAATCATTTTCAGATGATTTATAATACAGTTCATCAATCCAAAGTCCAGAATCCTCTTTTGGCAAGAGCTTCACAATCAGTTTATTGTGGTTCCAGATGATGAGTGCATGTGTCCAAGCCAGTTCAGGATCGTCTCTGTGAATATGACATCCGGAACTTCTTCCAAGAGAAAGAACCTGATTTTCATGATCAAGTTGAATGAACTGTATTTTGCCTTCGTCATCGGCATATCGAAGCTTCATAAACACTCCAGCATTGGATGAATGAACGTAATAATTAGGCGCTCGAATGATGACATCCGAACCAATTTGCTGCGCTCTGGCGTAGCATCTTTGCAGTATAGTAGAATTGTTCCAAATATGGCAATCTCAAATTATGAATGTGCCTTACGGGCTTTGTTTATCACTCAAAACTCGTGTTGGACGATTTGTTATCATTTCTGGACATCTGACATGTGCATCCATCAGGAATATTAAGAGAACTTGCTTTTCAAAATTCAATAATTTTATCAGATTACTGAATGTATAAAA
>JAZRWV010000584.1:0-2158 GCA_045599925.1 Myxococcota bacterium | reverse complement strand
CAGCGTGTTTCCCGTTTCATCCTGAAAACCATCGTAAAATCTCGGTACGCCGTAAACTTGAATCGTCGACAGCGTTGTGATTTCACGTTGAAAAAGATCCCAGTCTTTAAAAGCTTCGATTTCGGCAAATTTGATGATCTTTATGGCGACTTGTTTGCCATTGACGAGATCTCTGCCTAGGTAGGTTTTTCCGAAGGAACCTTCGCCGAGAAGACGTTCAAGCTGGTATTTGTCTGAAATTAGTTTTGTTTCTTTGTTGCTACACATATTTTTCAATGAATTGACTCGTTCATCATGGAATCGGTCTTTGTGACATCTATTGTTGTGGACATGGTTAAAGAGACTACATAGCGGTTGTTTTTACATTTCTTCGATTGCGACTTCGCAGGTCTTTTTGCAGAAACCGACGCCGACGGCATAAACCGTTTGATAGCCTTCTTTGTGAATCGCTTCGGCATATTTGTTTTCGCGCACCTGGTTGAGCGCGATCTCGGGAAGTTTTTTTAGGCAATCTTTGTCATCAGACCATTTGAATTCAAAGATGACGGCTCGATCATCGCGCATATCGCGCAGAACAATATCGGTGCGGCCATTGCCGTCTTCGCGATTCGATTTGATCTCGTACTGATATAAATTTGAAATAATACCAAGCATCATGCCGTGATAAAACATTTCCTGTGTATCATAATAACTCACCATGACGGCTAAAATATTATTTATAAATTGTTTGATATAGTCAGCATTTTTATTCCAAATCGATTGGTAAAATGCGGAAAGATCCTGCTTTTTCACGGCATAACTAAATGCCAGTCGAATATACTGTGGAAATATTGCGTGAATTTCTTTATTCACAAGTTTGATCTCATGAATCCAGTCTTCGCCGACTTGTCGTTTCGACAAGCTTTTGACATAACCAGTATAATAAAGCAGCGTCCATATATTTTCATCATACGATTTCATGTCGCGATAGGTCATCGCTTCGTGAATCGGTTTATATATGGCTTGGCCTTTTAATAACGATTCGAGATCGTCGCGGCATTCCGTATGTTCAATAACCATGTCGCGAATAATATCGTTGCTGCTCGAATTTGTCCAATAGCAACGAATTGCATTTTCAGCACCAAACGTCAGATCTCTAACGCATTGAACGAGGCTGAATGGATTATACACATGTGTTTTGCCAAACAAATAGCTGTCGTACCAGTCTTTTATTTCGGCATATCGATCGGACAAATTGTAATATCGAAGCATCTCCTTTACTTCGTCGGCCGTAAACCCAAAATACTCAGTGCCAATATCTCGGTCGATCGAACAAACATCGAGATTATTGAACCCGGTAAATATCGATTCTTTAGAAATGCGCAAACAACCGGTCAGGACGGCTTTTTCGAAGCTCGAATTTGATTTAAGACCGTTGCTGAACAGCGAACGGATGAACGACACCATTTCGTCGTAATAACCGTAATGATAAGCTGTATTAAGAGGAACGTCGTATTCGTCGATGAGAATATAGGGTTTGAGCCCAGTTGAAAACTCAATCCACTTAGAAAGCAGCCGCAACGAATCTTCCCAAAGGCTTTGATCACCTCTACGGCTAAGCAAATCTTTATACTCGGCCTGCTCATCCTCATCGAGGATGTCCTTTGCAATCACGTTTTTAAAGACCCTCAGACACTCTGAAAAAGTTCGCTGATATTTCTGCAGGCTTTCGGCAAACGTCGGTTTGGTGCACTCTTTGAGTGACATAAAAATGACCGGATATTTGCCCATGCGGGATAAAATCTTTTCGCCGCACGACATGATTTTTTTGCCCTCAAAATAGGGGCGAGGGTCGAATGGTCTGCCGATAAAATCGTGCGATGCGACGAAGGTGTGAAACGTGGTGAGCGACAGCGTTTTGCCGAACCGGCGAGGGCGCGTGTAGAGCTGCCCTTTGCTCGGATTTTCCAAAACCTGTGCGATAAACATCGTCTTGTCGACGTAATACGCCTCGTTTTCGCTAAACTCAGTATAAAATTCAAGTAGTGCACCCGGTTTTAATTTATTTTTATCCATCGCCGTACCTCATTCAAGCATGTCAGCCTGCGACTTTTACAAGCCAACGCATGTATTATAGCATAATACGCGTCATTTTCTGTTGCAATTTTTAACTGCGACC
>JAZRWV010000583.1:0-1533 GCA_045599925.1 Myxococcota bacterium | reverse complement strand
TTCAGGCGCAGCTTGAGTTCGTCACAAATCAGATTTTTGAATTCAAAATCGTTCAGAATGACGAAAAAAATCTGCTCTGTTCATGGCATAATGAAACACATGTCGATTATCTTCTTCATGTCATGGCTTTAGGTGGCCATGCTTATCAAGTCGCTTTTGCTGTTCAGCGGTTTCGCGATATCGAAACTCGTTTTGATCGCCGTCTCGAACACCTCGAAGCCAATCGCCTCTTCAACGATCCTCGCCAGTGTGTTCGCTATATGGTCGGCCAGATTCACGGCTGACACACTCCCCTCTTTCAATCGCTTCTTCAATAAACGAATTCGCTATCTCAAACGCATTTAACCGTCGCAGAACAAGCGTTATCTGTGAGCGATATCGGCCTGAATTTTCCTTGTTCTGAAATGTTTCGAGGACTTTTTGAAGTTTTTTGATGGTCGAATCGATCTGGCGTTTTGCTTCCTGCAGCTCATCGGGGGAATATGACTTCATTTCAGCCCCATACAAAAGAAAACCGGGCGTATTTTGCGAAGCGAAATAGCCCGGTTCAAACGCGTCGTATGCCCAAAGGGCATAGACGCGGTTCCTAAAGAAAAAATTAAAGCTCTGGTCTCATCGTCGGGAATAGAATGACGTCACGGATGGATTCCGATGCAGTCAAAAGCATGACGAGTCGATCAATGCCGATACCTTCACCGGCACAAGGCGGCATGCCGTATTCGAGTGCGCGGACGTAGTCGTCGTCCATCGGATGTGCTTCGTCATCGCCTTCGAGTTTCTTTTCGATTTGATCGAGGAAACGCTGGCGCTGATCGAGGGCATCATTGAGTTCGTTGAATGCATTGCCAAGTTCAAATCCGCAGACAAAGATTTCAAAACGATCGACGTAATTGGGATCCTGTTCATTTCTACGGGAAAGAGGCGAAACACTTGCCGGATATTCATAAACAAAGGTCGGCTGAATCAGGGTTTCTTCAACTTTTTGATCGAAGATTTCCATGAGGAGATGGCCGTCGGATTTTTTCGCGAGGTCATCGCCGCGAATCGGTTCAGGAAGATTGGATACGACTTCTTCGAGGAATGCGCGATCGGCGAGTTTGGATTCATCGACGTTCAGGGCCGCAGCAACACCTTCGCGAACGCGAAGGCGACGCCATGAACCGTCAAAATTGATTTCATTGCCTTCATACGTAAGTTTGCGCGAACCGCAGACTTCATCGCACAGATACTGAACGAGTTGTTCCGTGAACTCCATCAGAACGCGGTAAGTTCCATAAGCCATATAGAATTCGATCGTCGTAAACTCAGGATTATGCTTGCGATCAAGGCCTTCATTGCGGAAGCAGCGGTTCATTTCAAATACGCGTTCAAAACCGCCGACGACGAGGCGTTTGAGGAAAAGTTCCGGCGCAATGCGCATATACATGTCGTGATCGAGTGCATTGTGATGCGTTTTGAACGGACGAGCCGTTGCACCGCCAGCCTGTGTCTGAAGCATCGGCGTTTCGACTTCCATAAAACGATTGCGAACCA
>JAZRWV010000582.1:0-3124 GCA_045599925.1 Myxococcota bacterium | reverse complement strand
GATGTTTTCAATGCTTGTTTCGAGTTCTTCCACAATGCGATCAAGATCAGAACGCAGTCGCAGCACAGTCACATTGGTATCGGAAACGAGTTTGTCGACATGCTGCATTGTGACCCCGAGCTCTTCATCACTTGTTCTCGTCGAAATATTAGAAACAAGTGAACTTGCAGAGTCGAGTATTGTCGTCACCTGATTGACATTATGAGGTGTGGCAATCTGCTCAATGGTTTTTTCGACATTGGCAATGGATGATTCAATCTTTTCCATGCTGGAATCGGCTTTAGCGAGAACATTTTTAGCATCGACGACAATTTGATTGATATTTTCCTCGTTTGTCGCAATGAGTGAATTGACATTTTTTGAGATAGAATCGAGTTCCGTCAGGATTGATTCAACTTTTTGTTTATTGTTTGTGTCAGTAACTTCGACGAGATTGTTGAGAAGGTCTTCGAGTTTGTCGGCAATATTGATGACTTTTGTCACGACGGCACCGAGATCGGAGTTTTCCGAAGGAATGACATCCCCCGGAGTCAGACGTTTGGAATTTTTGTTTCCACCGTGCAGAGCCAGTCTTTTTGACCCGGTAATACCGGCGAGTTCAGGGGTAGCAATGGTATCTTCAGTGATAGGCGTATCGTGTTCAAGACTGATTTGAATGCGAATCAGGCTGGGATCTTCCTTGTCAATTTTAACGGATTCGATACGCCCAACGACAATATCATTAAAGCGAACCTGTCCGCCGACTTCAAGACCGCCGGAACCACCTTGAAGAAGAACGGAATATTCATCGCGGACATTGAGCAGACTCGCCCCCATCAGGTAGAGAAGGGTAGCGATGACAATGACCGTTGTTGCAATAAGAAAGACGCTGAGTCGGATTTTCTGCGAGCGTGTTGCTGCCATGAATTAATCCCTGTATTTTTGCCAAAGACTCTGCATACCGGGATGTCCTTCCGTCGATGCACGAGCAAAAAAGTTTTTAACGAGAGGAAGATCACATTTCAAGGCCTCGTTAAGAGGTCCATCAAATTTAACATAACCTTTGTCGAGCATGACAATTCTATCGGCAATACGTCGAATGCTGTCGAGATCATGCGTCACGACGATGAGTGTCATGCCGAGTTCTTCCTTAAGACGCACCATCAGTGCATCGAGATCTGCTGCCGTAACCGGATCCAGTCCGGCAGAGGGTTCGTCGCTCAAAACGAGTTCCGGTTCGAGAATCATTGCTCTGGCAAAACCGGCACGCTTGAGCATACCACCACTGAGTTCACCCGGAAGCAGATGAACTGCATGAGTCAGCTGAACCTGACTCAGCTTGTGATAGACGAGTTCTTCGATGACATCATCGGGAAGATTGGTGTGAGCCATCAAAGGAATTTTCAAATTATCGAGAACTGTCAGTGAGTTGATAAGGCCGCCATTTTGATACATGAACCCGACACGACTCAAAAATTGAGCGCGGGCGTCATCATCAAGCGCATTGACATCTTCCCCGAGAACTCGGACTGTTCCGCCTTTATGAGGAACAAGCCCAATCGTCGAACGCAAAAACGTCGATTTGCCACACCCGGACCCACCGCAAATGCAGGTGACACTTCCACGTGCAATTTTCGTCGTAATATCGTGAAGAATCGTCCGTTCTCCATAACCGACTGCAAAATGTTCCGCCTCGACGACGTATGGACTGAGTTCTGACATGTGAATAATTAAAAGTAAAAGACGATGCTGAACAGAGCATCTGCAATAATACACCAGAAAATACTGAGAACGACACTGCTTGTCGTCACTTTGCCGACTGCATCGGATCCGCCATAAGCACTAAATCCCTGATGCGCTGCAACCCAGACAATTATCCAGGCAAAGACAAGACTTTTGAGAAGTGTGACGAGAACATCCTTGATAAAAACAGCTGTGGAAAGCTCATGCATAAAGGCCGCCGGACTCAATCCCATATAAAAAATGGCAATGATAAAGCCGCCAAGAATACCGCAAACCATCGAACAGACCGTCAATCCCGGCATCGTGAGAGAAATCGCACGAAATTTGGGAACAACGATATATTTAACGGGATCAAGTCCCATCGTTTTGATACCGGCAACTTCTTCATTGATCATCATTGTTGCAATTTCCGCCGCAATGGATGCGCCACTTCGACCTGCCATAATAATGGCTGTCAGCAACGGCGAAAGCTCTCTGACCATGGAAATGCCAATCATATCCGCAACGAGAATGTCAGCCCCCATCATTTTGAGCAATGAAGCCGTTTGAAGCGCAACAACAATCCCCACGAGCAACGTCAGCAACGTGACAATACCGAGAGCCCCGAGGCCGATCTGGTTTGCTTCCTGCCAGACAGCTCCCTTTCGAACGCGCTTTGTCCGCCGATCCTCGAAAATACTGAAAAATAAAGTATCCGCAATGAGCTGAAGCAGTTCAATAAAGCGATCTTTCGTCGCAAGAATGTTTTCACCCTTCTGTTCCAGCCAGTCTGCAATCGTCTGCTTTTTCTTTTTCGGCGTATCCAGCCATAAAAACCGATCGAGAACTTTGGTTACATTCGCATTTGCGCCAATAATTTCAAGCTTAATTCCACGATCATCCGCAAGTCGTTTGAGCAGCGAAAGCTGACCGCTTCCCACGGTGTCCATGCTCTCAAGCGATGTCAAATCGATGACCAGCGCACTTCCTTTCGGCGTTCTCAGAACGACATCTTTTAAGGCTTTGGCATGTTTTTCAACCTCGTGAATTGTCAGTTCTCCAGACAAATTTACGCTCACGCGTCCTTTGCTCTGACTATTCGAAATTTCAAACATACCCGATTTCCATACCTACACAAGACCATAAAAAACCGTGCTTTTCTAGCGATTTAAAAAGGCAATAGCAACATTTTAATCGGTAAATATGGCTATGAATGCGTCTTTAGGGCAAAGCCCCGGATAATTATATAAATAACAGAAAACGCTGCGTATTGCCTGCAATAGCAGCGTTAAGTCGGCCGTAAATCCGCCTGCGGATTAAGGCCGATTCCAAACTCATCCATCCAAAATCGATATATCGATACAGGGCTGGCCTATTGCTTCGCAATACGGCCTGCTGACCGTCCTATTGCTTCGCAATACGG
>JAZRWV010000581.1:0-5566 GCA_045599925.1 Myxococcota bacterium | reverse complement strand
GGTGTGGATTTGAAGGTTTTTAATTCTGACAGGAAACTGCTTGACTGGGAGCAGAGCGATAGACTGAATCAGGCTTCGACTGAGGGAACTGATGAATAATGCCAAAACGACGATATATCATCGATGATATTTATTATAGGAATCTTTCCATAGCAGGTTAAAAAATCCGTTAGCCGTAGTTTTGATGCATTACAGTAGTTTTGATGCATTACAGTGAAGCTGTGATAAGGATGCGGTCTTTTGGGGAGAAATGTGTTATTTGGCGGGACTTTACGCAGGAGACAATAATATGCCCCATGGTGATTCCGATAGTGGCAATTTTGTAATTATTGCCGACAGAACGTGAGGGGGCGAACAGGAATATGACTGGAGTGTTTTTCGAAATTTGTGATTATTATGAGTGAATTGGCCTGAAAACTGGTGATGGTAAAGAATTACAATAGGGCTGTTGTGCTTAATGTTACCAATGGTTACTATTTAGCCGGGGCTTTGTCCCTTTCTCAGTTTGCAATATGGAATGCGCATCGTCTCTTGCCGCTGTTATGCCTATAGGTCACGCATTTTCATTTGCTCACTGGGCTCTCATCAGATTCTGCCTTAAAATTGAGTTTTATTCAGACCTTCCTTAAGAATCTGTAATGTTTAAGCTGCAATATTGGCATCGCAGCTTAAACATTGTGGATTCTTAAGGGCCCAGCCCTAAAGGGGGGGCGGGGGCAGAGCCCCTAGTGAGCTGTAATTAAAAAATAACAAAAATGAACTAACATCTTGAAGTGAAAGCATATTTCGCGCTATGCTAAAGAAAATGGCATGTGTAGTATGTTGCCGTTTGTCTATTTTGGGAGTTAAGCATGAATAAAGTATTATGCATGATGGCTGTAATTTCACTTTCTTTTGGTGCTTTTGGCTGCGTGACAAATGGCCTTGAGTGTGATGAAAATACATTCGTAAATATCTGCCTTGATGACAATACGGTTGAATTTTGTACTTATGGCGAACGTGCTCAGCTAAAATGTGCAGCCTCATTTTATTGTGATCCGGAAGGTGGTGATGACGGTGCTGCTGCATGTGTTAAATCATCAAAATCCAAATAAAATTAAACCAGAGAGTCTGTCTGATGAGGCGGACTCTTTTGTGAAGAAGATTTTGATTCATGAACGTTTCGTTCTGAGAGTGCATCAGAATCAAAAAATAGCAGATAAGCCTTAAAAAAAGAGATGAAATGGCTTTTCGCGTTGATATTATAATCATTTCATTTTAAGGGCTTGTTGTCTGCAGACACTGTTCTGCAATACTAGTATCAGGAGCTGATAATGAAACCTACTTCTGTCTTTTGTGCCATGGCTTGCATGATGTTGATTGGAACAGCCTGTGGTGATTCTGATAATAAAAAGGAAGAACCGTCAACATTAGAATGTACAGCATCGAATAACTGGAAAAAGTGCATTGATGACACGGCTTATAGCCAGTGTATTGGCGGCATTATGTCTCAGGGGGCGTGTATGACGGATGAAATCTGTCAGAATGATGGCTGTGTTAAGAAAATAACGCCACAGCCTGTTCCCTGTTCGCCGGATGGAGTGAAATGCGAAGACAATGAACTTGTGACATGTGCCGGAGGTATGGAAACACGCAGGCGGTGTGAAAATGGGTGTAAGGAAAATGCGTGTGTGGAATCGTCCCAGAAGACATGCTCATTTAATGGGGTGCAATGTGACGGGTCAGATTTGGTCATTTGTGCAGGCGGTGTAGAAAGCCGTCAAACATGTGCAAACGGGTGTGCAAATAATAAATGCAATGGTGGTCCGGAAACATCCTGTTCACCAGATGGAGTGAAATGTGAAGGCACTGAACTGGTGATGTGTTCAGGCGGTATAGAAATGCGTCAGACGTGCGCAGAAGGGTGTTCGGATAATAAGTGTAATGGAGTGCCGCAAACATCCTGTTCACCAGATGGAGTGAAATGCGATGGCACTGAACTGGTGATGTGTTCAGGCGGAATAGAGATGCGGCAGGTGTGCGCAGATGGGTGCTCGGACAATAAGTGTAATCCCCCGCAAACGAACTGTTCGCCAGACGGCGTGAAGTGTGATGGCAACGAGCTGGTGACATGTGCCGGGGGAGTAGAAACGCGTCAGACATGTTTAAAGGGATGTAGTGATAATGCGTGTGTTGCGGAATGTGGAAACCATGTTCGCGAAGGGAATGAAGTATGTGATGGAGAAGATCTCGGTGTCATGACATGCAGAGATTTGCCGAATGTCATGCAGACGGCTAATTATAGTGGAATGCCTGTATGTAATTCGACATGTGACGGCATAGAAGAAGGCACGTGTGAAAAGGTATTTTGCGGCAACAACATTCTTGATGTCAGCGAAAATGAATTTTGCGATATCGTTAATGGGGAAAGTAAATTTCTCAATCCCGTATCATGTAACGATATTGGTGGATATGAGGGAAAAGAGTGGATGGATGGCGGCAAGCCGGAATGTTCAGCAGACTGCAGGAAGCTGAAGAATGGTACATGCAAACTCAAGCCACAGCCGATGGGGGGCATTGAGACGTGTCATTTTGACGTATTTAATAATGATGTTGAAAAGAAGGAAGTGTCGGGGCATCTCATATTGCATACAGTTGATGGAGTGACATTGGATATGATTGACGGCCAGCTTGTATGCGGTAATCCGACGAGTGAAACCTATACATGGAAAGGTGAGGCTGCGCGTTTTCTGGAATGCGAGGATTGTGAAGCCAATGAATTTCGTATGGTATCAGAGGTATCATATGCGAAGAAATATGCGGGAACATATGGCTGTGTATTTCAGGCGAGAATCGATACAAAAGACATAGACGGAAACTCGAGTACAAGTTATTACAATTGTCCGAAGGTATTGGGATATCCATATGATCTGAAGATATTGCCGGATGAGAATATCATGTATACGTTTGACGTGTCAGGGGAGACGTTGGAAGGGACGGTACTTGCGCATTGGGATTTCAGCCAATATAAAAAAGATGAAGCGAATATACCTAAAAAGATTATTGCTAATGATGGGGTGATGAAGTCCTTATCGGAAATAAGATTGAGTGATGATTCTGAGATGAGAATGCTGACAGGAACAGGGGATTATCCAGAAGCAGCTGTATCCGGAAATAACTGGCCTCAAAGTGAAACAATAAGTTTAGATTCGAAACATTTTATAATACAGTCGAGTTCAACGGGATATAAGAATATTAGATTTCAATTTATGGTTTCCGAAAGTGGTGTAGGTACAAAACATGTGGAAACTGCTTACAAAGCGAATGGGAATGCAGAATGGGTAGGAAATGCATTAACATTGTCTGGAGGAAATGAATTTCAACAATTTCCGCTGACGAGTCTGGATAAAGCGACCGATGTGAGCAGTTTCGAAGTGGATGTTTATACGTATGGAGCCTCCGACAGCAATATGACAATGCGGTTGGATGATATCTACATACTTGGTGATGCATTGACGGAATAATGAGGGTGAGGTAGCGACTGATTAATAATGTTTGAACAGAAACAAAGTGAATTGGAAAACTATAATGAATGAATTGTTAGAGGTTCCTTAAGGAAACTCTCAACAAAAATTAATAGCTTTTTTTCTGTCGCTTTGCCCCAGACCCCACTTAAGGGCTAACCCCTTAAGAATCCGTAATATTTTAAAGTTCTATAAGCATTTTGCCGTACCTGAACACTCAGCCTCGCCAGGGCCCCTACCCCGGCTCACATCAGATTCTGTCTTAAAATTGAGTTTTATTCAGACTTTCCTTAAGCGCGTGTAGGGGCCTCCCCCATTCCGGTAAAAGCCTAGGCCGTGTCTGAATTTAAGCTGAATATAGATTTACCTTGGCTGAGTAGTTAAAATTCAGCGAGAAATAAAATATTAGATTGACAATAAAAAATAGTGATCATAAACAATAAATGTTCTTACAAGCATTTTTATCATGATGTAAGTGGTAAGAATGTTGTTTTACAAACAAAAGGAGTATTTATGGCAAACTATGATGAATTGAAAGGTAACATGCAGGCTTTATATGATGCAGCGAAAAAAGAGCTCGTCGAAAATGAGAAGAAGCATAAGGAACTTCTTAGTACAATAGAGCTTCTTGCACCGATTTGTGGTGGCAAGAATACATATTCAGTTGCTGATTTGAAAGCAGTCGAAGCGGCAGCCCCAAAAGCAGCTCGTCGTGGTCGCAAACCTGGTAAAGCAGCAGCAAAAGTAGAAGCCAAAGCAGAGAAAGCAGAAGCCAAAGCAGGCAAGAAACCTAGAATTAAAGAAGAAGTGATTCGTGATCTTATTTTGAAGGGCCTTTCAGATGCTTATCCCAATTCGATGTCAGCTGGTGAAATTTTAGAAAAGCTTAATAAAGCAGGCTTGCCGACGACGAGATCATTTCTGACAAGAATTTATGGAAAACTCGGTACCTGGACATCAGATGGCATTCTGGAACGTGTAGATCGTGGCGTATATAAAATCGTGAAACCGGTCGAAAAAGCTTAATTATAAATTCGGAAGTGGGAATTGAAGATTTCATAATTTTATAATAGGGTAATGTTTTAAGGAAAAGATAAACATTGCTGATAAAACCAAAGGAGGAAGACCGTGGGCCAGTTATATGATTCTGCCAGTGAGATTGCGGCGCGAATTCGAGCGAAATGCGATCGAAAAGTTGATTTGTGTGTAGTACTTGGATCTGGCCTCGGCGCTTTTGTCGATGCACTCGATAACCAGGTTGTTATTCCCTACAAAGATATTGAGGGCTTTCCGACATCTAGTGTTCATGGGCATGCAGGCAATCTCGTGTTTGGTCAGCTGGACGGCAAGGATATCGTTGCAATGCAGGGCCGTGTTCATTTCTATGAATCCGGTGATTTGAAGCGTGTAACGCTTCCAATTCGTATTCTTCACTGCCTTGGTTGTACTCGCATGATTGTGACAAATGCAGCAGGAGCTGCAAATCCGGATTTCAATGCGGGTGAACTTATGCTCATTACAGATCAGCTTAATATGCTGATGGCTGCAAGCCCGCTGATCGGTGCAAATGATGATGCATTTGGCGTTCGTTTCCCGGATATGAGCGAAGCATATAATCATGAAATGAGCGATGTTATTCGCAAAACAGCTAAAGAACTCGGTATTTTGCTTCGTGAAGGCGTTTATTGCGCGACGCACGGGCCCGAATATGAGACACCGGCTGAAGTACGCATGTATCAGAAACTTGGTGCTGATGCATGTGGTATGTCTACTGTTCCCGAAGTTATCGTTGCAAACCACATGCAGATGAAAGTTGCAGGCATCTCCTGCCTGACCAACAAAGCTGCCGGCCTTTCTGCAACAAAACTTACCCATGAAGAAGTGATGGAATGCGGACGCAAAGTTGCTAAAGATTTCGTCAATCTTCTCCGCGAAAGTGTTCGTAAAATGCTTTAATAGCATCATAGCCTGCCGTATGGTGGTGACACCATAGGCAGGCAGCCGGGTGTATTGGCAAAGCCAATAGACCGGCCCCCAAAAAACTTAAAAAGCCGCCCCACGTT
>JAZRWV010000580.1:0-6020 GCA_045599925.1 Myxococcota bacterium | reverse complement strand
TACGAAATCAAGCTCAACTTCCGCGCCGCCGGCCCGAAATTCGGCAAACAGATCAAGGAAGTCAGCGCCGCTCTCACGGCCAACCACGACCTCGTCATCGCAAAGGCGCGCGCCGGTGAAGCCGTCACGCTCACCATCAGTGCCGGCCCTGTCGAAGTCACGCCCGACCTCATCATCATGCAGGCCCTCCCCAACGAGAAACTCGCGATCGCCGAAGAATACGGCTACTGGACCGCATTCGACACGGAAATCACCGTAGATCTCCGCATCGAAGCCTTCATGCGCGCCGCCATGCGCAAATTCCAGCTCACCCGCAAGGAAATCGGCCTCGAAATCGAAGACCGCATCACGATGACCTGGCAGTCCGACTCCCAGACCCTCATCGACATGTTCGCCGCCTGGGGCGACAAAATGGCCGAAGGCCTCCTCTGCATCAAGCTCGAACGCGCCACCGACAAACAAGCCATGGAAGCCGCATTCGAAGGCGAAACCATGACGTTTGAAATCAAGAAGGCGTAATACTTTTAAGTCCCCTCGCCTTTGGAGAGGGGATTTAGGGGTGAGGCTTTGTGGCGGGGGCTATCGCTTCGCGATACGCCACACGCGTCGGGCCTATCGGCGTTCGCCGATACGGCCCTTTGCCGCCCGCTATGTTCTCGGCCGCAGGCCTGCGAGCATACGCGGGCGGATTCGTATGTATCGTCATGCAGTCGCATTAACCGAGTTGACAATTACACATTACTTTTGAGATAAATGATGTGTGATTGTCGGTTTTGCGGAGGGATAAAACATGACGGATGCAGCAAAAATCCTTGAAATGATTGAAAAATCCGGGAATGGCATGGTGAGCACGGCACAGGTTGAACATGCGGGGATTCATCGCGATGCGCTCTGCAGGCTCGTTGCGAGCGGAAAGTTGTATCGTTGTGAACGCGGTATGTACATGCGGCCGGATGCCTGGGAAGATGAGCTTTACTTGCTTCAGCAGAGGTATGGGCGCGGAATTTTTTCGCATGAGACAGCTGCATTTTTGCATGGTTATTCAGATCGGACGCCAGCCAGATATACGATGACTTTCCCAAAGGGGTACAACACATCCTCGCTTCTGGATGAAAACCTTCGGGTTATTCGCGTGGTTGCCGAAAATTATAATATGGGGGTGATTGAATATTCATCGCCATGTGGTAATCCAATTCGTATTTATAATTTGGAGCGAACTTTATGTGATATGCTTCGCGGTTCAGGCTGTGATATACAAATCGTAAATTCAGCCATGAAACGATATGCTGCGTCTAAAGAAAAGAATATTCATCAATTATTGCAGTACGCGGAGCAGCTTCGTGTGAAGCCCAAAGTCATGCGCTATATGGAGGTCTTACTATGATGACAAAGAATGCCATGCAATTAAAGGCTCTCGTGAAGAAAGTCGCAGCAGAAAAAGGAATATCAGCACAGCTCGTTATGCAAAATTACATGCTTGAACGGCTGGCGGAACGTCTTTCTCGCTCTAAATATAAATATAATTTTATAGTAAAAGGGGGCTTCTTGATTTCATCGTTGGTTGGCCTTGCGACTCGAACTACGATGGACATTGACACGACAATTACAGGCTTTTCGTTGACGCATGACCAGCTTCAGAGAATCTTTGAAGAAATATGTGCGATGGATGTTAATGATGATGTGCAATTTGAATTTGTCGGCACGTCAGATATACGAGAAACGGATGATTATCCTGGTATTCGGGGCTCATTGAAAGCGAATTATTCGCCGATGAGCGTTCCGTTAACGGTCGACGTTACGACAGGTGATAAAATTACTCCAAGTGAAATTGAACATGAGATTCCTCTGATGTTCGATGATCGGAATATTCAGATTATGGCCTATAATCTTGAGACAATTCTTGCGGAAAAGCTAGAAACGATTCTTGTTAGAAGTGTTGCGAACACGCGTCCAAGAGATTATTACGACGTTCATATTCTGAGTTCGTTGTATCAGGAGCAAATTAATTATCGGATTCTAAAAGAAGCATTTAATATAACTTCCGACAAACGTGGAAGTTATAGTCAGATAATGGAGTGGCGTAAGATAATGTCGGAAATACGAAATAGCAGTGAATTAACCAGGCATTGGATGAAATATCGTAAAGACTATCGATATGCCGCAGAGCTCTCTTTCGATTCGGTTTGTGATGCGGTAGAGCATTTATTGACCATGATATATCCATAGGCGTTATTGAATCGAAGAATTTCCACTCACCGAATGGAAATTCTTCAGGCGTTTTTTGGAAGTATTGTTTATGCTTTTGGTCATTGAAATCGCAAATCGGAGAACCTCATGAACCATAATACCCGTTCCCTTTACCAATCCACCATTGCCGATTTCATCCAACGGGATGCATCGACGATTCTCGGCCATCTCGTCAACGCCTATCACGGCAGCATTCAAACCACGCAGACGGATGCATGGAAGACGGAAATCGAATTATTGCAATCGGTATTGCAGCCGTGGAAATTCGAGAATGCCCATATTTTGTTCGAATACGACATTCCGCGATTGGGAAAACGCGTCGACGTCGTGCTGTTACTTTGCGGCATGGGGTTTTGCCTGGAATTCAAGGTCGGGCAGACTGAGGCGCGTCGGGCCTATTGCATACGGCCCTTTGCCGCCCGCTATCCGGCGTTGCCGAATACGCGGGCGGTTTTCTTTTTTCGGGCGTGCATCCCTGAGCTTATCATGTTAGCATTCAATTGCTGATGGCGGCATCGTCAGCGGGGCTTTTTCCTACTGAGGTGATTAAATATGACAATTCCTGCTTTTAACGATATGTTTTATGAGTGTTTGAAACTCTTCAAAGATTATCAGTCACATCATGTGAAAGAGATTCGTAGCTTGTTAGCGTCAATGTTTAAGCTTTCAAAAGAAGAATGCGAACAATTATTGCCGTCAGGAACGCAAACGACATTTGAAAATCGCTGTTATTGGTGTACATCATATTTATATCGAGCTGGTCTTTTGCTAAAAGTTGCCCGTGGAACATATCAAATATCCAATGAAGGCATAAAGTGCTTGAACAACAGTTGTGACAATGCAAGTTTAGTGAATAGTGTAAATCAACGACTTAATTCAATAGATGGGAAAATCATTATTGATGATTCAAAATTGAATAATAGTGATCAAACACCGGACGAACAGATGGCTAACATTGATCGCGAAATTCGAGAAAAACTCGCAAGTGAACTGTTGGCCAATATTACGGAAAAAGCTCCTATATTTTTTGAGCGAATGGTTGTGAAGCTGTTGGAACGTATGGGATATGGTGGATATGACTGCTCTGTGACGCAACCTTCTAAAGATGGCGGTATTGATGGCATCATCAATGAAGATAAATTAGGATTTGGTAAAATTTATATTCAGGCCAAAAAATGGGACATTTCACAGACAATAGGCCGCCCGGAAATTCAAAAGTTTGCGGGCGCTTTACATGAAAATAATGCATCCAAAGGATTATTTATAACAACGGCTAAATTTTCAAGTGATGCTAGAAATTCCGCAAAAAAGAATAATATTATTCTTGTGGATGGAGAAAAATTGGCGTCTTTGATGATTGAATATGACTTTGGTGTTTCGACAGAGAGAGTCTATAAGATCAAACGAATCGACAGCGATTTCTTTTCAGATATTGATGATTAAATTTAAACGCGAGCCGTATGCCGCCAGTAGAGCCGCAAATTTTTGCGGCTCAAGGCGGAATAAGCGAGCGTGGGCGGCGTATGAAATAGCCGCCGCAGGCGAGTTGTAGAGCCGCAAAATTTTGCGGCTCAAGACGAGCTAATCCAATGCATGTGCGGCGGCGTATGAAATAGCAGCCGAGCGTGGGCGTATGGCGTAGCCATAGCCCGCGCATTCATAGAATGATGTGTTGAAATGCAGGTAAAGGTTTTGTTTTCGAGAGAATGCGTGTAAAATCCAAATGTTTTCGTTCAACGGTCAGGAGGTAAATAGCATGAACGAAGAATGTCTTATCTGCAAAGCACCTTTGGAATATTTACAAAACGACGTAGAAATGGTGTGCAGCCTGTGTCACAAAGCAGAAATGAGCAAGACGCGCTGTATTCATGGGCATTATGTGTGTGACAGCTGTCATACGGGCGGCATGGACTGTATTCTGAGCCTGTGTCTGAGCGAGAAATCTAAAAATCCGTTCGAAATTATATATAAGATGATGAAATTGCCGTTTTGTCACATGCATGGTCCGGAACATCATGTCATGGTTGGTGCGGCGCTTTTGACGGCATATAAAAATGCCGGCGGTGAATTGGCTCTGAACGAGGCGCTTTTGGAGATGATTCAGCGCGGACGGCGTGTGCCCGGCGGTGCGTGTGGATTTTGGGGCGCATGCGGGGCAGGCGTAAGCACAGGTATGTTTATTTCGATTATTACAGGTGCGTCGCCGCTTGCATTGGAATCGTGGGGACTTGCCAATCAGATGACAGGGAAGGCACTTGAAAACATTGGTCATGTTGGTGGTCCGCGATGCTGTAAACGAGATTCATTTCTGGCAATTCTGGCTGCCATCGATTTCGTTGCAGAACATTTTGGCGTGCAGATGGAAAAATCAGATATCGTTTGCGATTTTTCGTCAAAGAATAATCAGTGTATTGGATGCCGGTGTCCGTTTTCGGCTATTTCGCATCGCGTACAGGCTGCAGAATCGTAAGGAAATAAAATGTCAAAAAATATATTCATCATTTGTATGGTAATGGCCCTTTCATTTCTTGGATGTGCAAAACAGCATCCGCTGAAAACCGCTGATGATGCCGTAGTTCATTCAGAACAGAATGAAGAGACTCTCAAAGCAGATAGCAGCGATGTGGCGAGCTGCGAAAATGACAGCTGCGATTTTGAGGATTGCCTCAGCTCGGTATGGCCACCTATCCATTGTTATGTCACAGAGGAAATGGCAAAAGAGATTGTGTCACAAAAAGTCGATGTCAATGCATTAAATGCGAATGAAGAAACGCCGCTGATGTTTGCCAAAGATGCCCAAACTGCGAAAATATTGATTGATGCTGGGGCCGATCTCAATGGCAAGGCAAATGGAAGAACGAAAGATCAAATGATGACGCCTTTGAGCTTTGCGATAAATCTTGGCAAAAGTGATGTCGCACGCACGCTAATTGAGGCTGGTGCCGATCTCAATGCAACGGATGATATGAATAGAACTCCTCTGATCAACAGCCTGGAAAACGAGAATATAGAAATCGCCAAATTGCTGATAGCATCCGGTGCGGATGTGAACAAGCCATCAAAATACGGAGAGATCGCATTGAACGAAGCCATTCGTCTTAATTATACAGAAATCTCACAGATGCTGATTAAGTCTGGGGCTGATGTCAATGCGATGGATCAGTTTGACAGGACACCTTTAATGGCAGCGGCAACTGTGGGAAATATAGAAATATTCCGCATGCTGCTTGAAGCCGGAGCCAAGTTTGACGCAAAGAATAATGATTATCTTTTGGAGGCCACCAAAGGCGGAAATATCGAAATCGTTAAATATATGTTAGAAAATGGTGCCGACGACCATGCTACAGATGAATTTAATAGAACTCCGTTGGCATTGAGAAAAAATATGCTGGAAGAATCAGGCCAAAGTGTGGATAGTATTGAAAATGATGAGATCATCATTTTATTAAAATCGCACGCAGTGGAATAAATAAAATCATCATACAATGGCTATATGCTACTTTGTTGCACGCGATTCCGAGAAAATGAATACTATTATTCTCTTCAATGAAGTGAAATTGGATTGAATGTTGTTGCTTATCGTTTCTTCGATGAGTATATAAACTATTTTATGGAATGTTCTTGTTTTGAGTCACTGCTGTCCCACAAAAATTGCGTAGAATAGCTGGTTCGGATTTCTAAATATGCTATAAGGAAGTCGACGAAAACACCATGTAGCAAGGAGATCCGAACCATGGGGCACTATAACACAATTCTTCATTCAATGTCGAAAT
>JAZRWV010000579.1:0-11192 GCA_045599925.1 Myxococcota bacterium | reverse complement strand
GCCAATAGCCATGCCCCAAAATCCAACAAAAAAGCCCCTGTCTTTCAACAGAGGCCTTTAAATCTTCAACGCTTAACTAGACAATTTAGCCAAGTGCAACGGGATCATCCGGATCATCGTCTTCCTCAACGGGAACAGGCTCACCATCGACAATCTGCATCAAATGAAGTTGCTCATCGTCGCCGCGAAGGATGAATGTTCCAACAGGTTTGCTGAGATATTTTATGACATCCGGCGAATAATTGCAGATGAGATTGATGTCGAGGGAACCGAAGTTATTGCCGTTTTCGATATATTCATTATCTTCGTCACCAGCAAAGAAACGCCAGCCCGTATCCGCATCATTGATAGGTTCTTCGCGAAGCATCACAGAAATACGATACCCATCGCACAGAATGCGGTCAGCTGCGATAGCTGTTTTTCCGCGATATTCATCGCCAAGAAGCTGCTGAACCTGATCGTCGTGAATCGCAAGCTGCTTGTAATTCTTTTCACACCAGGCATTCAGCCCCCAGATATCATCTTCAAAAAGTTTGGAGACAATTTTCATATTGATATCGAGGAAACCTGAAAGTCCTTCTTCTTCAGCGCGTCCCATTGAGACAAACATGAAATAAACACAGCCACAAAGAGCACTGATGGCATAATCAATGAAGTTGTCAAACAAGTCATTGGCAACTCTGGCTTCTTCCACGATTAGACGAATACATGTATCATCATCAATGATTCCGCAAGCAGCCGATGCACGAATCAGCATAATGCGTTCACCAATATCCCACGCAAGGAACCCCTGCGCGCCGACCAAATCGCGAAGATTCATCGCAAAATCACGGCTTGCAATGTAATTCTGACGACCATCGTCGTTCAGGTCTTCGAGCGTAAAATTCGGATGCCCATCCCATTCACAGGCGAAATCAAAATACTCATTAAAAATATGAAAGAATTCGTTTTTCTGCTGAACCAGCGTTTCCTCATCGCGAATACCAAACACAGAATCGAGATAATTTTTCAATTCCTGACTATTTTCATCGGTATCGCAATGATAAATGCCTTCAAAGCCCATATGTTCGGGCACACCGGGAAGGCGTCGGAATGAAGGCAGTGCAGACAAAACTGAACAAAACGTCTCGTTATCGAGAATTTCATGTTCATCGCCATCCTGTTCTGCCAGTCTGGCAACCAGAGCTTCTTTAAAAGAAACGATATTCTGAACAATAGATTCCAGCTGCGGCGTCATGGGCAATCTCCAAAAGTAAAAGGATATGACAGAACTACAAGACAACTAGTCTTTTAACGCTTCATAAATTCTGACGCAATCATTAGCTGTCTGGCAAATGCAGAAATTTTTCTCCATGGCATGTGCACGTACGTCATTCCACGATTTGGAAGCATAGACATCGAGCGCATCCATTGCCGCATTAAAGAAATCATCGCTGTCATATCTATCAAAAGCAAAACCGTTGTCCTCTGCCGCAATATTGTCGAGGTCGCGGACGGAATGAATATCGTTGACAGCCACACCAACATTGCGAATCACAGGCACACAGCCGTAATGCATGGCGAGCTGATGTAAACGACACATATTGTCATGTTTTGCCGGCATGAGAATAATATCGGCAGCACTCAAAATGCGTCGAACATCTTCACAGGACGGTTTTTCATTCAGCCAGGCAATGCTTCCCTTGAACTCATTTTTCCAACCATCGACGGCAGCACTGTAAGCATCATTGCCCTGTCCCACGATGACGAGACTAATCTGTCTGTCCATGAGATCATCGAGAATATCATTGACAAGTTCAATACCGGAATTAGCATCGAGAGCGCCCATAAATACGGCGAGCGGACGATCTTTTTTCAGACGCAGTTTCTGTGCAAAATCGGCTTTACACTTAGCTTTGCCGGCGATATCTGCAGTGCTGTATGTTGCAGCAAGTGCGCGATCCGAAGCAGGATCGAGTTTCTTAAAGCAGGAACCCACAGAAATCGTATGAATTCGATCAACGCGATCGAAGAGCACACCTTCCATTCCGATATCACGGCCGCGATTGTTCTCGACTTTTCTTCGTACGGAGTCATTCGGGAACGCAATCGCATCGGCATAAAGATAAGCGCCTTTGAGAATGCTGAGTTTGCCATAAAACTCCATGCCTTCACTGCTGGCGAGGTCGCCTGGAAGTCCCATTCTCGAAATCCATGACATATCAATGCTGCCCTTGTCTTCAATTCCATTGACATAGACAACAGATTTGACAGCATTCATGCGATCGTTGCTCATCACACGGCGCATCATGACAGGAATCAAAGCCGTTTCAATACCTTCACAATGAACGACATCATAAGCATTTGCCGACTGAGCAAGCCAGGCACACACGGCTTTCGCATAAACAGCACAGGCACGAACGCCATCTTCACTGGCGAGCGAGAGACCACCGCGAAGTGTCTCATCATCCATATAAAACACACGAACATGGCTTTCTGTGCGGCCTTCAAGAACTTTCACATGATGCTCGCCATCGACATTGGCCACGCAATCCACGAGACGTTCTGCCAGGCGGCCTGCCCCTTCACAAATACCATCCATATGAGGAACGACGACGTCAACGCGAACGCCTGCCTGATGATTGAGAAGGTGTTCTGGCAATTCTCCTGCCAACCCTTTTTTTGAACAAAATCCACTTCCTACGTATAAAACTCGAATCATCTTCGCTGTTCCAATCCCAAATTGACGCAAATTCTGTTTATTTGCGTCGTAATGAATAAACTGCCCTCTTGACTGAACGGGCTCACAAACAACCCATTATTCTACCGCCTTAAAGCTTTCTATGTCAAGGCGGCGGCTATTCGCTATGCGAATACGCCTTGCCGGCATTCGGCTATTCGCATAGCGAATACGCCTCATGACTTTTTTGTTTTTTGAGCACAACCTGCCCCCAAAATTATCCCCTTTTACACAACACTTCGTCAGTACCACCCTCCCGAAAACAAACACTCATCCGATCTCTACTGCTCAATCCGCCAGCTTTTTTCCTGCCCATCACCTCGAAGCAAATAACAATTATAGTTTTCAACCCAGCCCACAACCCTGTCCACCCGGCCCACTTTGACCCACCCAGGAACCGTCGACAAAATGTTAACCGTCATCCCCGGCACAAAGGCCCGATCTTCGATGATCTTCGATTCTATTCCCGGTTCAACACGCAATGTAAAATCATCCAATAATACACCAAACTGCAGTTCATCCGTACTCTTCCAGCAATACCACAATAAGCCTATTCCACAACTGAATATAAACATGACAACGGATATTGCTAAAAATATATAGAAAATTGCCCGCCGTTTTCTAAAAATTACCATAAAACTCGCAAGTATGAAAAAACATGTTAAACAACCCATCAGGCATATTCTAATATAATTTTCAGAAAATTGATGGGTCATTTTCCACGACGAATACTCATTTCCATTCCCACGGACAAATGCCAGATTCGGCGATTTTTGATATACACGATGCTCAATCAACGTCTGCAGTTCTGATATCATCTCCCGGATTTCTAATGTTTCATCGACTATACTTAATTGTTTGAGATACGCCATGCACTCGCCATATCTCCCAACGCGGTATGCTGCAATTGCCTGATTCTTTAACAAATCAGGCTGAAGCCCAGACCAGCCCTCTTCAAGCATATTATTTTCATACTGGCGATACACTTCGAGTGCAACATCAGGATAGCCGCTGTTTATCTGTTCTGATGCCATTTGCTCCAGCATTTCAAGACCCATGTCATTATCTGAATCTGCATATGATAAATCTATACAGACAAAATATATGATAAAAGCACTCACTAGAATGCGGATAATCTGTTTCATCACTTCTGCTCCATGGTTTTCTTTCTGCGAAGCAGGGTTTCAACCTTTGCCATCTTTTCATCATGAACGGGCTCTCGTGTACTATATGATGTCATGCGCAATTCATTAATCAATTTGACAATCAGAACCGCATCTTCAGCCAAAAATATCTGTCTCAGAAGAATGATGTCTTCCTTTTCATTTCCTGACAGTTTCACATGAAAACGCAGTTCAAGAAGTTCTCTTACACACTGAAGCTGAACATCTGATGTTTCTGCATTTGCAAGATTCATAGACAGCTGCTGACACCGCTTATGCTTTTCTATTTCATCTCTGAATCGCTGCCTACGGCTGTGTAAAAAGCAGCCAATACATACACCGGCAAAACATAAAATCGGCAATACCATCCATCCAAAAGAGATGTTTTGATTGAATCGTTTGTTCAACACAATGCGACTGATTTCCTGATTATCAAGCTTGAGTAGTTTCGGTGCACTTTGGGCTGCAGCCTCCAGTTGATTTGACGGGTCAACTGTTACGGTATACCCCCCAACAACCTGCGTTTTATACTGGTGCTTTTTGGGATCAAAACTCACAAACTCAATGGGATCCAGTGTCCACGTTCCCGCCTTCAATGCAAGCAATCGATATCGAAATCTTCTCTTGGAAACAACAGAATCTTTATCTGCTTTTTCTGAAATTAAGTCGTTCAAAACCGGATAAATCTTAAAGGCATCCGAATTCTGTTTTAATTCATAAGACGGCAACATGATTCCCGATAAAGGACAATTTGCAGTCACGATAATGGTCATGTTGATAAGCTCACCAACCCGGACATGCATGCTGGAAATCTCAGATTCAAACTGGAAATTTCCTACACTGCCATAATAAAACCCTGCCGGCGCCGGCTCCGGTAATGGCAGAACTTCAATATAGCGAAGCTCATGGGTAATCCACGGTTTATTCTGAAGATATGGAACCTGCACTTTCAGCGCAGGCAGTGGTATCATCCCTGTTTTAGTCGCTGAAACAAAGTATGTTGCAAATGGTTCTTTATTATAGTTTCTGCCATATGAACTCAGTGATGATTTCGGTACACTTCCTTCTATTCCATACCATTGAGCAAAATCCGGCTCTTCAACATCATAAAATACTTCACCTCGACTTGATGCCACGTAAACATCATACTCAACTTTTAATGTTTCCCCCACATATATCTGATGATCCATCACTTGCAAATCGATGAACATGTCATCAGGAGGGGCCGTCACTCGGGCCTCACTCACAAGCGATGTCCTCAGATTATCGGCAACTGATGTCTGGGCACAACATTCCGCACAACCAATTCCAAGGCACAAACAAAACGTACTCAAAGCCAGCTTTAGATAATTCGCATAATGATAAATCATATCATTTCACCTGATTCGTGCTCCGCAAAACATTTTGAATGCCATATTACCAATCCTTGTCGGACGCCTGCTCGTTCAAATTACCAGACATGGGAACGTAATATCCTCCTTTTTCCACCGTATCAAGAAGCGCATCGATATGCGATTTTTCATACTGGTTCGGATCATACGCGGAAGCCTTGTTTCCCGAAGCATTTTCATCAGGTCTCGACTCATCACCCTGGGTATCATCCCCTGCCCCTCGCGCACTGGTTGGACTTTCGGACGGCTTATCCGGTGACTTGTTGGGGGCATCCTGCTTATTTACCTTATCACGCTGATCTTTTTTGTCTTCCTGTTTCTCCTCATCATTAGGATCATCAGAATTTTCATCATTTTCATTCTGCTCATCATCGGATAACACAACAGTCAACTGCGAAAAACCTGATATTTCAGGGTGTAAGGATTCACTCAGTATCGTACTGGATGTTATGGGCTTTTGAATCATTCCAGAACTCATCAATGCCGATGGTTCCCAATTAACCACAGATTTCCGGGCTGTTTCAACAGGAAACGCCTTATTCTCATTCGGTATGCGCAACATCGATTCAAAAACGACATCATCCGGCCGAACCAGCTGATGTGAAAAGAAATCCATCGTTGTAGCAGAACGAAGAATCGTACTTTCTGACGCAAGCATCGGCTGATAAACAACTTTATGCCCCGGACATATCCAACGCGCCGGTTCAAACACAATACGAGTCTTTTCAATGTCAGCAAGAGAAACAGATACAACCTGTGTCTTTTCTGTCTCACTGCAATCATCCGAAAACGCCATCGTAAAATGATAGCTAAATGCCAGCTGCGAAGCCGCATTGCTCAAAGTCATGCGATAATGATGCGATTCTGAAGTCGTATTCTGAACATAAATATAAGATGAATATCCGGTATTCAGCATCTTCAATGAAATATCGGGACGATTTTTAAATACAATGAACTCTGCATTATGAGTATCATCAGCATCAGACTGATATCTTTTGAGCAGACGCTTCTTTTCATCGCGAATCTGAACATCAAAATCAGGACTGGCATCCCCTTGGTTTTCCCCTAAAATAATAAAAAGACTTACAAAAGCTTTCTGACCTGGTTCCAAATCAAATTCAAATTCATCCGGTCTTTGAGGACACAACATCAGAGCCTCAAGGGGCTCATCTGCTTTTACACTTACCAATTGCTGCTTAAAATCTTTTGTATAGGTCACCAAATCATCGATATAATCACAATCCACACGCCTTCTAAAATTAATCAATAAGTGCGCCTCACCATTATTTATAGTATAAAGATGTAGATAATATGTGCCACTCTCATCAGGAACAAAATCCGTCAAATTAAACAGCATACTCTGATAATCCTGCTCATTGGGAGGAACTTCAGGCAACGGAATGACATCAGTATTGACCATTTTCTCAAGAACAGTACTGTTTTCTTGTGCAACAAACAGCTCTGCATGAAGTTGTGAAAATGGAAGTTTGGATGAATCATCCGGCCAGAGTTTACGTTCCAATGCAGAGAGATGAATCGCTGCTCGCAAAATCTCATGAGCACGTGCATCAAATTTTATCCATACCCCCTCATTACAAACAATCAAATCGACATCCAAATTCCCCTGAATGGGAATCGCATTTTCCAGACTGAATGCAGCCTTTTGTTCCGCTGGAATAAACGAACTGCACGGCGGAATCATCTGCGCTATAACCGATTGAATTTGATTTCTAACATCAAGCCCATGCGAAAATGCAATATATAAATGACGAAGAGCATCCTCCAAAACTAAAATATCGGTCACTCGCTCCTTCATATTTGGACACATTTCTGCAACTGCATAGGCTAGATGAAACTGAGCATGCAACGTATCGTGTGCATCCAAAATCACTTCAGCTCTTTCACCGGATTGTACCCCACCCTCAATCCCCCCCTCATCCCAATTCTCCATATCCCGCTTTAACAGCTCAAGAGCAACATCACACTTCCCATCAAGAATATTAATTATCGCTTCATTATAATTAAGCCTGTATTCATCTTCAGGCGATGCACTCATTCTGGCAGACTCAATGAGGTCTTTTGCCCTTCCAAGATCACCAGCATCAATCGCTTGCTTAATTTCCCCTATTTTCTGCTCTGACGAATCATATGAAAACCGATTACACCCAACCATCATGATAAATGATGCCAATAAGACTGCCATCAACACCACACCAATAATAGATCGCTTTCCGAGTATCCCCAGATGATGCTCTGAATCCCTCATGTCAAGCTTCCCCCTAATGGACTGTCCGTATTAGCCTCTTTTTCGCTATTTGACTTCTGTTTGGCTCTTCTCAACACAAAAACTGGCTTTAATAACCATAACAAAATAGAGTGGAAGAAAAATAATATCAGAAGAATATAAGCCGGATATAAAAAATATGAATATAGCTGGGTTCTATATAACGAAGAAACCACCCCCTGAGACGACGAACTGATTCTGACAAGATCCCAATTTGATATAATCGTTTGGGCAGCAAGCTCAGGAACTGTATATCGAACAAACGTTCCATCCGTCATCTTTGCTATCTTTTCCAATTTGCTTGAATCTAGTCTGGAAATGACAGGCACATTGCCATACATAAGCATTTTGCCAGCTTCCAATGGTATTTCCGCCCCATTTTCCGAACCAATCGCAATCACATCAATATGAATACCACGCTTAACATAACGCTCAAGAATTGAAAAATAGTCTCCCGAATGAGATTCGCCATCTGTTACAAGAACAACCCGCCTCTTCGCATGTCCACTGTCGAGATATTCATCATCTCTGTTCTCATCAAACATGCGAAGCGCCGTCTCCAGTGCTTTGATCAAATCAGTTCCATGTGTCGGCATCGTATCGGTCGATGCATGCTCAATAAAATTCTGAAGACTTTTCATATCATAGGTTTGAGGTGCCTGGACAATGGCTGTATCTGAAAAAAAGACAAGTCCTATCTCATCCCCTTCCCCCTGCTCAAGGAGCTTAACCATTTCATCTTTGGCAACTCGCAAACGAGAAGGGGAATAATCCTGGGCATCCATCGACCTGGAAAGATCAAACAATATCGTGACATTAAGCGGAGTTCTGCGCAGCTTTGTCGTTTTCTCCGCACCCTCTGGCCCCATCGCCGCAAGAATCATAAACCCCAGTGAAAAAACCATGATTAATGCACGGGGAACTTCTCGGGATAAAAATTGACGATTGGAAAACTCCTGTACATTTTTGTCCACTTCCGGTTTGAACAAATGATAGCGGCCCATCTGGACATGCAAATAACCATACAATCCAAAACAAAACCCAACATCAAGCAAAAAACAAAAACAAAATTCCGTCAATGGTGACTTTTGCGGCATCAGTAATAAAAATGCCGTCGATACCGCAAATGCCAATACCCCATATAAAATCGCCCTGACCATATAGGGTAAAAAGTTTGGCTTTTCTGCATTCGGATTTAACGTCGTTTCTACAATTATCGCTCTGCACCTGTTCCAGATATAGGAATAAACACGAAAAATCATTCCAATCATCAAAATGATGAGCAGATACATAAATTCCGGTCTGTTCCACTGCTGAATAATAAACATACAATCACTCAGGTATAATGCTCTACAGCCGTAACATAAATAATGTACGCCATAATCGCAAACAAAAATGCTAAAATGATAAAATGTCTGGAAAGATCAACCTGATTCTCACTTCTCGAATCAACCGAAATATGAGGCTCAATAAGCTCCAGAACTTCTTCGAGCATCTTTTGAAAATCTTCATCGCTCGAAGCCCGATAGGCAACACCTCCCGTTTGAGCTGCAATATCCGTTAACAGCTCAAAATTCACAGGAAACTGTGCCTCATGAAATGTTAAATACCCATCATAATTAGGTTCTGCCAATACTGCCCTGTCACTATTCCCAATCATGACCGGAAATATGCGTACCCCATACTCTTTAGCCGCAGCAACAGCCTGACTAATACTGATTCGTCCACCTTTCCGATCTCCATCCGAAACCAATATAATATTTCTCGATTTCGAATCCGAATGACGAAGACTCGCAGTAGCAACCATGATCCCATCACCTATCGCAGATTGCGAGGCATCGATATCATCAATTCGACGGTTGAGAAGCTGCGCTGACAACTCATCATAATTGATCGTCATCGGCATATCGATAAAAGCATGCTGACCAAACATCGCAATTCCAATCCGATCACATCTGGCAATAACCCCTGATGAATCATTACACCGCTTCTGCCGTGATTGGATAAAATTACGTATCGTCATCTTGGCTATGTCAAAACGATTGGGCGTCTCAACATCCATCACATATCTCGCCTGCATCTGCTCTACAGTATAATCATAGGCTTTCATTGATGCAGACATATCAAGTGAAAAATATATATCGATACCTTCTGTACGCGATTCGTCCGTTGCTCCACCATATGGATGCGCAATGGCAATTGTCAAACATACATAACAGGAAAATATCAAAATAGCCGCTATAATCGCAGTCCACACTCTCCTCGAACGCATCAGAATCGGTATATCACTGCGATAAATGCCTATTCTATGTTTCACCTTCATCATGTAGTCGGATGACACATGATACTTCAGCGATGGCACCTTAATCCTTTGCTCAAAACGCCCTTGGCCAAAATACACAATGCCAAAAAAAAGTATGGGCAACAGCAGCATTAGCATTGCCAACGGATACTCAAATGAGTCAATGTGAATCTGATTGAAAAAAAGAATTATGAAATCCATTCAATTTCCTGAGGTGTCTAATAACTAATGCCCTGCTTTTTCCGTCTTGTTTTTGTCACTACTCTTTGCCCGTAAAAAAAAACACATTGCAATCAGCCGGTCACTCTCCTGTTTCCTCCTTTACAACTTCTGAGGCTGCCTCTTCTTTACGTACTGCAAATGCTTCTAAATTATCTGCCAAAGTATCCATGTCGCGTAATAACATCAAATTATCTGCCGGCGATGGCGCATCCAACGCATACTTGACATAGTCGGACTCTTTCAAAAGCTCACTCATCATTTGACATATACTCTCTGGCAGTGCTTCCTCTTTTAACCTGGCAACGAGCTGATTCGTCGTTAAACTCATGATATCCAGCCCAAAACGTCTCGAAATAAACAGACGAATCGCAAAAGAAAGACGATCATGATATACTTTATACTCATCCAACGTCATCGGCGTCACATTGACGAGTTCGGCAACTTCTGTTTTAAATTCCTGAATCGGCATCAATCGCTCTTCCGATTCAGTCCTTTGAGCATTCACGCGTTTGCTATACTCAAAATATGCAAATAATACCCCACAAAAAAGAATTGCCAGTCCAAAAAATACCCCCCAAATCCCTATCGACCTCATCCGCCACGGCATCAACATCAATGAATTTTCCAATGACGCACCCACATCCTGAGTCCCGGAATACCCCTTGATAATCATATGCCGCATTTCAGGGTGTATAACCTGACGTTCTGACATATCCGAAGATACCATCTCAAACTTCAACGGCGAAAGATAATAATGTCCGGGCCTTCGATACACACATTCTACTGTAACAATATTGAGCTGCTGCGTCGGCAGCTCACTGTCACGAACTTCAATATGCGGTCGCTCACAAATCACAGGATCTGTATTCGTCGGAATCGTTTGCAAATGACACGCTTCATCATACTTAAACTCATACCGAAACTTCACTTTCGTCAGTATCTCAGTCATTTGAGGCTCAGGATCTAAACTGGACAGCGCCAAATGGCAGATTTCCCCTTCGGCCAGACATTCCTCTGAAAAACACAATCCACATACCATTATCCATAACGAAAATTGTAAAACATAAACCAGCCGGATTTCTTTCATTCCTCTACACATGTCCGGCTCTCC
>JAZRWV010000578.1:0-1923 GCA_045599925.1 Myxococcota bacterium | reverse complement strand
TTGTGAACTGAGTCCCCGGGGCAGAGCCCCGGCTGAGTTATAACTGGCTGATTCATCCTTTTGCTGCCGCAATACAGCATTGATCGCATATTCAAAAACAACTGAAGAACCACCTGGCAAAACTTTTGAATTCTGTTGCCTGATGAATGAAATAAACACTTTCAATCTATGCAATAGCTTCATTTCCAATCCAGGTCTTTGTGTGGTATAATGCTTGGGTTTTGGCGGCTTTTTTCTGAAGGATTTTCAGACGTGACAGATTTTCAAACTCAAATTAGTGAACTTAGAGAGAGCATTTATCATGGCTGCGTGACTGATGGTGTGACTACGCTGGGAACCTGGCTCCTGGCCGAACTTTTGCCGGAAGAACGAGTTGAAGTGCTTTTGGAACTCATCCTTTTGTCCATTTCGTGTGGAGATTTGGAAGAGGCTGTGTCGAGATGGGATGAAGTCGTTGTTCTGACAAATCCCGAAATACATGCCCATGCAAAGGTTTACAGGGCATTGTTTTTAATGCTTGAGGGAAAGAAAAAACGCGGTTTGGCCATATTTGAGGAATGTCTGCTCGATTCACCGGATAATTTTGAGTTTTATCTCATTCGGGGACTCGGATATTCTGTTCTGGAACGCTTTGATCATGCACAGGCTGATTTGGAAAGAGCAAATTCTCTTTATCCAAATAATGTTTTAATCATGGCTAATTTGGCCGATGTTTGTGTTGAACTGCATGATGTTGAGAGGGCGATCGCTCTTCATGAAGCAGTTTTGGACGCTTGTCCCGATTTTCGACGAAGCCTGATGAGTCTTGGAATCCTGTTTTATGACATGAATCGTATTGAAGATGGATTTCGACTGTTTCAGTGCTTAATCGCTTATGATCCCATGAATTGGTTTGCCTGGACCTGTCTTGGTGACGCCCGTATGATGACGCCCTGCAGGACTTTTCAGGCACTTCCCTATTACGCCGCTGCAATCGTAGCAGGTGCGGATGCCGGACAGACCTATTTAAATCTTTCCAGAGGCTTGTTCATGTTGGGAAAATATGAACAGGCCATTCGTGTGTTAAAGAATTTTGAATCATCTTCAGATCATCACTGGGAACGTGAAGAACTTGTGTCATCGCAGTATCTTCAATTGATTGGCGATGTCATTAAAAATCCAAACTTCTTCCATTCTTCTGCATTTATTGAGCAATTTCAAAAACTGAAACCATACAATGACAGTGGGAATCTTCTTTTGTTCCGCATCCTTGCAGAGCTGAATTCATTCACTTATGGAAGTGATATCTCGACTATTTTCTACTGTCATATGTCTGGTTTTATTGAAATGGCCCGGTATATGACAATGTGTGAAAATCGGGTGATACAGCCGGAAGAGGCGATTTTACTCGGTGTTCTTGCTCGAACCTATATCTGGCATGGTCTGCATTTTGAAGCACGGGCTTTGATTGGACTGCTCAGCAAAGCCGATGATCCTCGTGTCGTTGATATGACGGCAGCTCTATGGAATGACGTTTATGCCAGTACTGAAGCATCCATTAATGCCGGCGTTGATGTCGAACGATTTCATGAATATTTGATCCATGATCAGTCTTCTGAAGGCTGTTATGAGCAGCTTTCTGCAGGGAAGAAGATTGATTTAAATGCGCACGTAAATTGGAGAATAGTACTGGCTCAGATGCTTGAACTTTTGGGTCATGATGATTTTTCAAACGTATTATATAAGCTTCCATATGAAAAAATCGTTCAGGCGTTGGACAATTTTTTGAAGTCAACGGGGAGCGATCGCAGTTATTGGCTTAAAAAATTCTGGACGTACTGCGAGATGTGGTGCGTTTGGAATGATATTGAACGGACCAAATCTTCAGACAGGGGCTTTTTTGATGACAAAAACTGTTCTCATGATGAATTGCTGAAAATTATC
>JAZRWV010000577.1:0-5547 GCA_045599925.1 Myxococcota bacterium | reverse complement strand
TTGCCAAACCAATTCTCATCTGACACCGATTAAGGTCTAAAAGCTGCGACACAAAAAGTTTGACGGGGGGAAATGCGTTTTGCGATTAGGCAAAACGTAAAGGGAGAGGTGTGTCAATCCTCCCCCCGCTGAGTAGTAACGCTCAATCAGCACTTTTGTACGCGCGATATAGGCGTCGATAAACGATGTATTTGACAGCTTAACCTGATTTTCAAAAGAAATGATGTCTGAAGGATGTTCAACACCAAGGACCTGTTGAAGCAAATCAAGCCAGAATGATTGTGACTGACCTCTTTCATAACCCTGGCCAGTCCATTTTTGTACAAACGACCTGATGTTTTCATTTTGCTTCGCGTGTGACATGGCAATCTCTATTCTTTGTGAATATTTTTCGGCCGGGGCCGCTGCGCTGTATCCAAACGGTTAATTTTTCGCACAAAGCGCTTCAAATTCTGATTCGCTCATCGATACTTGTTCGGCTGCAATTTGCAGTGAAAGAAGACCTGACTTTACAAGTTCAATCATGGCCTCAATCTTTCCTTCAGCTCTTCCTTCAGCTCTTCCTTCAGATCTTCCTTCAGCTCTTCCTTCAGCTCTTCCTTCAGCTCTTCCTTCAGCTCTTCCTTCAGCTCTTCCTTCAGCTCTAGCGGTTGCGAGGTATGTTGCTTCATCGTGCAGCCGTTTTTCGCGCATACGAGCGGCTTCGCGCATTCTGTCGTCATCACTCATTACACGAAGTACATTGGATGCTTTATGCATGACTTGATCGGTTTCAAACATTGCCAAATCCTCCGTCGTTTTGACATTAAAAAACTTGAGCCATAGCGCCATAGACGCAGACAGCTTTTCATCCTCGTTCTTACCAACTTTTCGCAATTCAAAAAAGTGCAGCACCATCTTATCTGAAAAAATTCTTTGTGTTCCCTGAATCATGGGCACAACCACTGTATGGGCTTCATTGCGGTCTTCAAAAAGAATAAAATCGACGAGATGAATGGAAATCGCCTGTTTAAGGCTAAAATATTCTTCGCCGGATTTGAGATCCGACGTAAAGAGCTTTGCCCAATAAAAGAGCGAGCGATCGACATAGCCAAGCATCTTTTTGACTTGAATTTCGATGTCGATCTGGCGTGTCGCCAAAGAGAGCCGCAAGTCCAATCGACTGAATTTCGTGTCGGGGTCATCCGGTAGCATCTCCGGGTTGGTCAGCTCGATTCCCGTAATTTCCTGCATCGGAATCGACAGCATGGATGCGACGAAATGTTGAAGCAGATCCAGATTTTCCGTGAAAATCTTTTTGAAAACGATGTCTAATTTTGGGGAGAGCAGCTCGTCCATCATTTACCTCCTTGGCGACTATTTTAAATGGAGACGGTTTCTTTGCCTCTATCCGGCCTTACGGCCACCTTCCCCCATTAGGGGAAGGATTTCTCCCCTATGGGAAGGAGCCGGAAGTGGGGCTTTATATCACACGTCGCCACTAGTTTTGCTGGCTTTGCTTCGTTGTTTGAGCAGATTTTTGTAATGTTCGACAACGACATTGATCTGTTGGATGGCATTTTCAGCTTTTTCATCGTTGTTGAGTTCAACGAGGACGTTGAGACGAGAGATCAGTTTTTTCCAGGCATCGACAAGGGCCGTGCGAGTTTCTTTGCGAACGCCATAGACGCGGGTACTGGCTTCAAGTGTGACCGCATTGCTCAGTTCGATGAAATCGTTGTATGTCTTGTGGAGATCGGCAAGGACCATGTCGGTTCGGGCAAGTGCATGTTTTGCGGCGGGAATATCATCAAGGCGTTCCAACAGAATGCGAAGCGCACCGTATTCGGCAGCATAATTGAGCGACGTGGGGTTGTCCGTCTGTTCAAAGATGAACTGAATATCGCTTGCGGCATTGCGCATGTCGTCGTTGAGCGATCGGATAGAGGCTTGCAGCTGATAATAGAATGCGCCCCATGCTCTGTCAGCGGCGGCATCGGCATTTGCCAGCGACAATGAGTCGTCGACACCGCCTTCGGTCGCTTTGTGATAGGCTTCGGCTGCCGCAATGAAATTGGCACAGGCAACATGCCCTTCGCCCATGGCGTCGTTCAGAATGTCGCGCACCTGTACGCCAAAATGGCCTATTTCATCGCTGTGCAGTTTGGTCAGATCGAGATTCTTCAGTTCACTCATAACAACCTCCTCAGAAAATTAATGTGCCACGTTGTGTGGCTGGATGTGTTCAGTAAAATAACATGATTTCCAACGCTGTGCATGAGTAAAAAAGCAATTTCTCCCAAAACATCACCGGGGCAATAATGACCTTTCGGAATTTCCCCAAAAACATCACCGGGGCAATAATGACCTTTCGGAATTTCCGAAGCCCAATCACCAGACCAGAGAAAAGGCGTTTTGATTTCCGGAACCGGTATTAAAGCGAAAACGAGGGTGATTTTATGCAAAATCTGGCAGTTTTTCGGGGCAGATAGCCCATTTCGGAATTTCCGAAGGCATTTATCGGGGGCAATGATGTCATTTCGGGATTTCCGAAGGCGCGGCGTATGAAATAGCCGCGCCCCAAAAAACCGGAAAACGCCGCGTATCCCAAAGGGATAGCGGCGTTAGCGAACCGTAGAGCCGCAAAATTTTGCGGCTCAAGGCGAGCGCCATCCATGTAGCGGCGTTGCAAGCAACGCCGCGAATGGCGGCGTTTAAAAACAGGCGAGCATTCGTTTATAGAAATCCAGCAATTTTTCATCATTTTCCGGAAATACAGGAAGAATGACGAGCTTTGCACCAGTCATTTTGGCTATCTGTTCACTTGTAGAACGAGGCTGCCAGGGCTCCTGAATGATATATGCAGGTTTTTGAGATTTCATTTGTGATACGAGTTTTGCGACATGTGCCGGGCCTGGTGCAATACCGGGTTTGGGTTCTATGGTCGCAAAATGGTTCAGGCCAAGCCATTGAATCAGATATGGCATGGATGCATGATATGTGACGACGCTTTTTTGCGCTTCTGGCAGATGGCTGAATTGCTCTTTGGCTGCATTAATTTGTATTGTTGCGGCTTTTTGGAATGATTCATATCGATTTTTGTATTTATCTGCATTCGCAGAATCCAGATTTTGGAGCTTTTCAGAGACGGCTTTTGCCACAATCAGGACCTCTTCAAGGCTGTAAAGGTAATGGGGATTTCCCTGTGCATGAATGTCACCCTGACTTCTGTCGATTTTTGTTTTAGGGACTTCGAGAGCGTGAATTGCGCGAGACGCATCGAGGGCGCCTTCGGCACCTTCAAGAATTTTGGGATTTCGAGCAGATTTTTGAATGGGTGGAAGCCAGCCGATTTCGAGCTCCATACCATTATATATTAATAGATCAGCTTTGTTGGCTTTGAGAATGTAATCAGGTCGTGCATCTACAAAATGTGGGTCTTGATTTGGTGAGGATAATATTTCGACACTGACATCATCTCCGCCGATTTCACGGGCCAGTGCACCAAGTGTCGGAAGCGTTGCTACAACTTTAATCTTTGCGAAGGCAATGGAGGGAAAAAAGATGAATGCTGCAAACAAGAGTAAGATGAGAAGCTTTTTCATTTGGAGACCTTTTTAAATATTGGAAGATGAATAATCATCCGAATGATGTGAATTATCGCAACAAAAAGAATTGCGGCAGCCGTCTGTGTTGGTCCGACAGGCAGATCGGCGACAAATGATGTGACATAACCAAGAAAACCGGACAGTGCGCCAACAATGAGGGCGATGACAAACATGATGCGCAGGTTTGGAGCAAGGACACGAGCCGCCATTGCCGGCAGGCAAGTCAGAGCAAAGACAGGGAGTGCCCCCATGATTCGCGTCGTATAGGCAATGGCAATCGTCAACAGTGCCATTTTGACGATTTGTAAAAATCGCACGGAAATACCGGCCACCTGAGCCGTTTTGGGCCAGAAGGTTGTGGCTTCAAGTCCTCGATGTGCATAGCAAAAGGCCATTATCATCAGGGATGCCATGATGCACAGACCGACGAAATCTTTGTGTGCGATGAGTACGGCGTTGCCGATGAGCAGCTGTTGAATATCCTGAATTTCGTGGATAATTTGAGTTCCCAGCAGGACTGTAATGGATGCTCCGCCCAGATACAGCATGGCAAGTATGGCCTCCGGCATGCGGCTTCGCTTTAGCCAGCCAAAAACCGGTGAAATGATGATAAGAGTGAACACAAGACTGAACCATTCCGGAGCAAATAATGTGGATTTGGCATGTTCTGTTTCAAGAGCCCCCTGACTGCTTGTCGTCATGAAAAGCATTGGCAGCCAATAAGCCAGAACGACGCCTGTACTTGCCACCTGCGACATGGCAGCACTCAAAAAAACGAGCCTTCCCAGCAGAATGTAAATGCCCAGTGCCCCAAGAAGGGCTCCGGCGATGGTACTGCCGAGAGCTGCATCCTGAAAGAATTCCCAGCTTTCAAAAAATAGAGACAGGCGTTCCATTATATGATGTCCTCTTTGAGGGCTGATGGCACATCCATTTGCGTCACAATGCTGATATTTTTGGTCGAATCAGGCTTGGACGCGTTGCCGTCATGATTCTGCTTTTCACATTCAAATCCGCCTGGTGTGAAGCGAAGAATATGACTGACGGCATCGATTTGAGTATCGAGATGATGGGTAATCGCTATGACGGCGATGTTATTTTGTGACGCAATTCTGGCGAGTTGAGCCATTGTCGTTTTGGCATGAACGGGATCCATGGCGGAAGCCGCTTCGTCGAGAACAATCAGTTCCGGTGAACCGACAAGTGCCTGTGCAAGCAAAACGCGCTGGCGTTCACCGGGGCTTAATTCAGAAAATTGGCGTTGTTTGAGCGATGTCAGTTCAAATGTATCGAGCATTATGTCGATTTGGGCTGCATATTTGTGTCTGTGAAAAGGAATGAGCCATGACAGGCCTCGTTCCAGTCCGATGGAAACGACGTCAACAACGCGAGCCGGTGCGGTATTGGTTTCATCCGGGATCTGCGCCACGTGTGAGCAGGATCGTGTTCGCTCATAAGTGCCGTCAAAGGCTGGAAGAATGCCGAGTATGGTGTCAATGAGCGTCGATTTTCCGCATCCATTTGGACCAACAACAGCCCAGAATTCACCCGAATTGACTTCCCAGTCCAGGGGCGGCGTCAATGCCCTGTCGCGCCCGAATTCGAGCTTTTTGCAGGACAGAACGTTATTCATGAGACACCACCATCGTCGTCCATGCTTTGATGATATCGGCGGCTTCATTTTCAGAATGATTCAGCAATTCCTGCAGACAGTCGGCATCGATTGCAATACTCGCCAGGAAAGACTGTTCGTATTCGCTGTCTTTAGTAATCTGAACCGAAATCGGGGCAACGGTTTCGAAAGCACCGCCCTCTTCATGCTCATGCTCATGTTCATGTTCATGTTCGTGTTCATGCTCGTGTTCGTGTTCATGCTCGTGTTCGTGTTCATGCTCGTGCTCGTGTTCATGCTCGTGTTCATGCTCGTGCTCGTGTTCGTGCTCATGCTCATGTTCATGCT
>JAZRWV010000576.1:0-2256 GCA_045599925.1 Myxococcota bacterium | reverse complement strand
CACATGCTGGCCTACATTGCCTGTATCAGCACAGAAGAAGCTTTCTTCAGAGCAGGGGATACAGAGAGCGGAGTTAACGCCTTTGTTAGCCTGGCAATAAGCGGCTAAAGTTGTCCCGTTGTTGTCG
The DNA here is from genome assembly GCA_045599925.1 of Myxococcota bacterium. Classification (GTDB taxonomy): domain Bacteria; phylum Myxococcota_A; class Bradymonadia; order UBA4248; family UBA4248; genus UBA4248. Next base: position 2,129 of record JAZRWV010000576.1, on the reverse strand, counting down.
TAAGCAGCGGTGCTGCAGTCATAAAGTGTGTCATCGCCGCCACCCTGGTTGCCACCACCAGCTGCGCAAACATTGCCGTCGCAACCGTTTGGACACTGAGCCGTTAAGGTCATAGGAACCTGGTAATATTTGCCGTTATCAGCCTTAAGGCATTCGTCTTCGCTCTGAACATATCCGTAAATTGAATAGCTGAAGCATGAGGTTAACGCATTAGTTGAGGTGGGATCACAAATGTCGCTATCGCTATAGCAGTCAGTGCCAGAAACGTTGACTGTTTTGCCTGTTTCATCATCGACGTATGAATAGGGAGCGGAGGTGCAAACGGAGCCACTGAGGCATGTGTAGACCGAAACTATTCCATCATCGCAATAGAGGACACCATTGTTTGCGCAAACTTCCTGGAATGTTTCTTCATTGCATGCATCACCTTTCCATGGGAGAGATGAATCGTAGCAACTGCCTTCATGACAGGTTTCGCCTGTATCGCAGACATCGGTTGTTACCCAGACATTATTCTGGCATGTCTGAATGACGCCACCGTCACCGCACTGGACAGCGTCATTGGTTTTGCAGGCATTTTTGTCATAGCATTTGCCGCTTCGGCAAGTCATGTTTGCATCTGTGTTGCAGGTGTCGAGGATTTCCCATTTTCCTGCATTGCAGCGTTTTGCGAGGATGAATGATGAATTTTCAACAGTTTCGCAAGTCACATCGCCGCTGTTGCATTCAATGCATTTACCTTCCTGGCATGTACCGGATTCACAAGGCGTATCGGTCCAGACATTTTTACCATTTATATTTTCACAGGTTTGGAGAACGCCACTTATGTTGCAGCGAGTTGCATTTTTAACACAATCATCATGGTTGATGGAGGGGGTTTCTTTGGCGCAGTATGCTTCGCCTCTTGAATTGGCGGAGCATTTGAAACCGGCGGGGCAGGGTTCAACTTTAACGACGCCATTGCTGCAATATTGAATTGCATTCGTGTCGCTAGCGCATTGCGGGGTAGAAAGCAGGCCTGACTGACATTTTAAATCAGCAGGTGATACGCAAGCACCATTTTGGCAAATGCGATTATTTGGGCATGCAATCGCCACAAATTTACCGTCTGTGCAAACCATACGCAGCCCATTGTCGCAGATGGCCTGATTTTCAACACATTTTACTTCGTCTTTTGAATCGTCACAGGCTGCACACAGTGCGGCTGCCATTGCGAGAACTATCCATGTCTTTTTCATAACTAATGCTCCCCTCGCCAAAGGCGAGTTTTTTCTTAAAGTAATCACCAAACGGTAGCTGGTGTGTCTATGTGAAGGGAAATATGCAACATGTCGTTGTCATGTGCATGAGTGAGAAGTCCTTTATGCCGTAAATGCGACATACTTTCAACTACATATCATCATTTTGTTGAAAAAAATGTCGATTTTTTACCAAAAGCCGAATTTTGATGATTGTAAAGGATGGTTTTTGGGGGTGTTTTTGGATAAAATTCAGACATTCTTATCTTATCCAGGTTGTGTTATCGGTTATCCTGACAGAAATGACAAATTTGTGAAGTATGTGAAGAGTTTGGGAGATATTTTAAGAATGCTAAAGTTTGGAGTCAATTGGCACATCTATTGCGCAATATTTTAGATTGTGAATTATTTTGGGGTATTTTGTCCCCAGAGAGGAGAAACGATATGAAACCAGCAGTTAGACTTTCAGATCTTGCCTTTGTAGCCGGTGATGCTCATGGATGTCCGGTTTGTCCTCATGTTTGTGTAGGTCCGGTTACGAATGCTTCGAACGATGTATTTATTAATGGACTTGGGGCTTGTCGTGAAGGCGATCCGGGAATTCATGCAGTTTGCTGTGGTCCGAATACATTTAAAACAGCTCAGGGCAGTCCCAATGTCAATGTCAATGGAAAACCGCTTGTCCGTATGGGGGATAAGACGGAACATTGTGGTGCGGATGGGAAGATGATACTTGGCAGTCCCAATGTTTTCTGCAACTAATCAAATAGATTAAAAAAAAAGCACCGATTTAATCGGTGCTTTTTTTTGTCCTTTGAGAGGGTTTTCCTGACTAAAAGAAGGCGTTTTACAAACTGGATGTTTCGGGCTGGAATTTTGCGCGGAGTTCTT
>JAZRWV010000575.1:0-3397 GCA_045599925.1 Myxococcota bacterium | reverse complement strand
TTCGCCATCCTGCGAATGGCGAAAACCGCAGAGCCCAGTGAGCAAATGTGCCGGAATGAGTTGGAGAGACGACAGGCTCGGGAAACGAAATTCATTTCATATTGCGAACTGAGGACAGGGGCAAAGCCCCACAAAAATAATTGATCAGAGGTTCTTTAACCGGTTATAATAATATTCAAAAAATAATAAATCGGCCGTATCGTAGATAGGCCGATTTGCTTTGCGTATCGACGTTGTCGATAGCAAAGCCCCATATTACCTGTGTTTATAGCATAAATTAATGGAATACTCGCCATTTCCCTGTTGTTATGATAAGACGAATATCGTGTCATGACGTGACACATAGCAATGAATATATCGAGAGGTGAGAATGAAAATAAGTCAATGTTATGGAATATTGTTGTTAAGCTTTGTTATATCATTTGCCCTTCTTGCCTGTACGAGTTCGATGTCTCCAAAACTCTCGCCAGAAGAAGCTTCGCAGTACAGCGACGAACCTTGTGTTAATGCTCGTCTGATTGAAGAGAAATACACCTGCTTTGAACACGATTGGGCAGAAAACGTTCAGGCCAATGGTTTGGACAATCTCAATAAGGTTTCAAGTGACCTTTATCGATCAGGCCAACCCGAATCCGGTGGTTTTGCTTCTGCCCAAAAACTTGGAATTAAGACGATTATTTCCATTCGCGAAAGCGATAATGATGAGGAACTGGCCCAAAAAGAACCGACATCTATTCAATTGATTCACATCCCACTCGACACAACCTCAGTGACGCAGGAAGATGTCGGACGCGTGATGAATGCGTTTTATAAAGCCGAAAAACCTGTTCTGATTCATTGTCGACACGGATCAGATCGAACTGGCCTGATGGTGGCTTATTACCGCATCGTTTTCGAAAACTGGTCGCGTGAAGAGGCACGTGCCGAACTCCTTTATGGCGGTTTCGGTCATCACACCATGTTTTCAAACATTCCGGAACTCGTTCTCAAAGGCGATATCGACGTCATCAAAAAGATGGCGTACAGCGAATAGTGCCTGAACGATATAAACAGGGTGTTCACCATGAAATCCAATATTTCTATAAATAAATGCCTATTTTCGATTCTGTTCATTTCTTTTTTGGCCACATCCGGCTGTGCAAAGAAAACCGCTGTCGGATATTCAGACGGTGACATGCTCACATCGGCTCAGGAACAGTCTCTTCCCGAATGCCTTGACGACACAGGGAGCGACTGCAGATTACCGAAAGACCAGCCTGAAGCTCAGATTCAGACTGAAGAAAATGCCATGGATTCGAAACGCATTGGCGACGCCGACACAGCAGGTTGTCAGGTCAATGAAATTTACGATACCAGCTATTCGCTTTGTACGGCGATTGAAATGCAAAACTTGTCTGCATTGCGCACAGTTTTGAAATCAGGTTCATCCATCCAGAAATCGCACTGTTTTAACGACGAAACGTTCTATCAACTGCTCAAATCCAAACAGATGCATTGCCAGGGACTGAACGGCAATGACATTCGCATGCTCATCAAAGCTGGCATGGATGTGAATGACCAAAAAAATTCAATGCGTCACACGCCACTTATGGTGACAGCAAAATTCGGGCTTACGGACGCATTCAAAGCACTATTGGAAGCTGGCGCAAATATTTCTGCTGTCAATGATGAAGGCAAAACAGCGTTGCATTATGCAGCATTTGGCGGCGTTTTAGAAAACGTCAATCTGCTCATTCAAAATAAAGCAGATGTCAATGCCAGCGATCTCCAAAAGAGAACGCCTCTGATGCACGCATCCACACCGGAAATTGCCTCAGCACTAATTCAGGCTGGTGCAGACATCAAGGCTTTAAGCGAAAAAAGTGAAAATGCGTTATTAATGTCCCTGAAACAGGAAAATAACGAAGAAACGGCGCTGTTTTTAATGAAATCCGGCGCAGATATCAATGCAGCGACTTATATCGGAAGAACACCGATGATGTTTGCCATCGAACACAAATATCACAAAGTACTGGATGCGCTCATTCAAACTGGCGCCGATATTCATGCCAAAGAGAAAGATGGCAATACGCCTCTGATGTTTGCAGCCAGAGTAAAGGATGCCTATGCCGTTCGTCAGCTTATCGATCACGGTGCAAGAGTGAATGATATCACTAATGAAGGCACGACCGCCCTCATGCACAGTCTCATCAATGTTGAGGAAAACAGCGATGAAAACCTCAATGCGATAAATGATGTCGTCGATATATTGATTTCACATGGCGCAGATATCAACGCGGTTGCAAAGAAACACATCACAGCGCTATCTCTTGCTGTAACCTATGGAAATGCCAGAGCCGTCGAGAAACTCATTCAATTAAAAGCCAATATATCCCCGGACTGCGAAGACTGTCCGACAACGGAACTGCGTGTTGCTATGAACAATCTTCAAGAGGCAACAATTGAAAAGAAGCGCAACGAAATTATTATAAATATGTTCGAAAATGGGGATACGCTGTATGGTAATGCGGATGATATCGAACAAAATAAAAAAGATATAAATCGCTTGAACCGTGAGATTTCCGATTATCAAAAGATATGCGAGTTACTCATCGAGGCAGGTGCAAATCTAACACAAGAACATAGCAATAAAATGTTGATAAAAAGTGTGGTCAATCCCTATCTGACGCGTCAGCTGCTCAAATTTGGAGCCAATCCGAATCTCAGCGTTTATGGAGATACGCCACTTACCGCAGCAATATCAATGCTTAATCCGGAATCCATGCAGGAACTCATCAATGCAGGCGCCGACATCTCCGATTCTCATGCAGTTTTCTTTGCCAGCCTTCTCTATGGCAATGAAGAAACAACACGAAAGTTGTTGGACAACGGACTCAAGGTCGATCAGCCTGCCAGTCAGAGCAGTATTGGCGAAGACCTTGATGACATGACACTGCTCATGTTTACAGCCAAACTCGGTGACCAAAAGGGCTTGAAAACACTCGTTCCTGAAATGCAAGAAAAGGAAATTGTTAAATCTCTTAAACTTCTTCTCAAAGCCGGTGCTGATGTCAATGCAAAAAATCAATATGGTAAAACAGCACTTCATTATGCAGCCGAAGCAGGAAATTCGTTAAATGTCAAAGCATTGCTTGATGGCGGTGCAGATAAAAATATCAAGGATTTGGAAGGTAGAACGCCCTTGGATTATGCCATTAAAAGCGGTTGTCACGACTGCATGCAATATCTTCAACAATAAATATATATATTTATTGTTTTATTTGGCGAGCCTATTTCGCGTACCGCGAAATACGGCGTCGCCGCACGCCTATTGTCAGCCACCAGCTTCGCAGGCGGCAGACAATACGGCTTTGCTTGATATTTCTTATTCGCTCGGCATTGCCGAGAACCAGAAAGT
>JAZRWV010000574.1:0-3682 GCA_045599925.1 Myxococcota bacterium | reverse complement strand
GCGTCTCAAATCGAGCGTCTCAAATCGAGCGTCTCAAATCGAGCGATTAACCGTTCACGCGTTTGTTGAAGGCGACGATCATCTTATCCCATTCGGGGACGTATGAACGCATGGTTTCCCAGAATTTCTGGTCTTTGCGGGCCACAAATGCCTGGATGTCGATACCCTGCTGTTCGCACCATGTGAAGTAGCCGAGATTGAAGACGCGTTCGCGATCCTGCTGCGACATTTCGATGATGTTGTCGATGTTGAGGCCGAGCGTGTACTGACCGAAGGTTTCTGCGGCATCGATATCGTCGAATTTGCCGTTGAAATCGCGTTTGAGGCAGAGGTCTTTTTCGGAACCGTACATAATGGCGCCGTCGGTGGCGACGGTCATGACGACATCGTCTTTGCCGAGTTTCATGAACTTGGCCATCTTGATGGCGGACAGGATGTTGGCGATCGAGGAGAGGCCGAGATATTTGAACTGTTCGATGAGTTCGGCTTTGACACCGCGACGATCGGCGAGGTATTTGCGGCCGGCTTCGGTGTTATAGAGAGCATAGGTGTGGTCGGAGCACTTGTCGGAGAGGCCGAGGACGTAGTCTGTGTTCATCACGTTGTGGATGAGGGGGACGTGCTTGTCGCCGATACCCTGGATGTTGTGATCGCCGAAACCGTTGTAAAGGAGTGTCGGGCATTCGAGGGCTTCGACGGCGACGGTCTTGGAGCCGAATCTTTCTTTGAGGTAATCGCCTGCGCCGATGGTGCCGGCGGAACCTGTTGCGGAGACGAAGGCGCGGAGTTTGGCGTCTTTGTGGTCTTTTGCGTAGTTATTGAAGACGGTTTCGAGGGCGGCACCCGTGCAATAGTAGTGAGCAAGGTGGTTGTTAAATTCAGCGAACTGGTTGAGGATGAAGTTGCTCTTGTCTTTCGCGAGTTCGTTGCATTTGTCATAAATTTCTTTGACGTTGGATTCGCAGCCGTAGGTGGCGATGATGTCTTCATCGGGCTTGACGGTCCATTTGCGGAGCCAGTTGAAGCGTTCAGCGCTCATGCGTTCGGGGAGAATGGCAACGCCACGGCAATTCATCAGGCGGCTGATGGCGACGCCACCACGGCAGTAGTTACCGGTGGACGGCCAAACGGCGCGATGTTTTGTGGGGTTGAAGGCACCAAGGATGACGCGCGGGGCGAGGCATGCATAAGCAGCGAGGACTTTGTGGGAACCGATCATCGGGGCGAGGCAGCCGACCATCGTGATGATGGTGGCATCGACGCCGGTGACTTCCTTGGTGAGGACGAGATGAACAGGGACTTTGACGAAGCCTTTGCGATCGGGAGCATTGTACCAGTGAACGCGATAGAGGTTCATCGGATCGGCAGCATCGGGATCGACGTTTTTGAGTTTTTCGACGATTTCAGCGGGGATTTTGGAAGGATCGGCGAGCTGTTCAAACGTCGGAAGGGTGATTTTCTGTTCTTTGAAGCGTGCGACGGTGTCGGAAACGGTGGCTTCATCGGCAACTTTCGTGGTCAGTCCAAGTCTCTCAAGAATTTTTTCCATGTTTTGTCCTTTTATAAAGTGTTTTTTGTGGGGGAACTTCTTTCTTTTGTGCCAAAAGAAAGGAAGTTCCCCCCACACCCCCTTCAAGAAAGAAAAGCGATGAGGGGGATTGATTTCTTATGATGCGGCGTCATGCTACGCCGTTACGTGGGAGATTTTATCGACGATGCGGCGTAGCATGCTACGCCGTTACGTGGGATTTATTTATCGTAGCCGTAGGTGTATTCTTCGGGGAAGGCGACCATGCGTTCCCAGAGGCGGTTGGCCTGTTCCTGGGCTTCTTTGCGGATCTGGTCGATATCGCCGTGGACGAGTTTGCGATCGCGGACGACGACTTTGCCATCGACGACGGTGTGGCGAACGCCCTTATCATCGACGATGCGGAGGTCGGCGACGGAGGATTTTGTGGCGCGTTTGCCGTCGGCGTCATTGAGGGGACCGAATTCGGCATCGAAGAAATCGCCCATCATGCGCCAGCCGCTGTAGAGACGGTGATCGATATTGACGGGATCGTCGCCATTTTTCACGGCGAGTTCGCGGCCTGCATCGCGTTCAACGATCATGTCACCGGACCAGCCATCGACGCCGAGAGCGACTTTCTGGGCATAACGGAGGTTATACGGCCAGCCGACCTGGTTGCCGTTGTTGGAACGGGGATTCTGAACGTACCAGAGACCGAGGTCTGCGCCGCGTTTGGTTTCGGCGGAAGACATGTGAATGCAGTGAATGTAAATCGAGTTGGGGACGATGCAGCCGAGTTTTTCGAGGCGATCGAAGGCGGAAGTGTAGCCGCGAGAAATCGCATCATCGACATCGGCGGCGCCTTCGGCGACGTGAACCTGAATGCCGACGCCGAGTTCACGGGCTTTTTCACCGCAGTATTTCACGGTATCGTCGGAGCAGGTGAACTGGGCATGAAGACCAATCGTTCCTTTGACGAGCGGGCGTTTGTTTTCTTTGACGAAGCGGACGCATTCATCGATGCCGCGTTTGCCTTCGTTTTTGCCGTAGTTGCGGTCTGTTGCGCCGTAGCAGAGGATGCCGCGGGCACCGAATTCTTCGAGGGCATCAGCGAGAACGTCGAGTGAACCTTCGATGAAATCAGGGGATTCGTGATGGTCGACGATCGAGGTTGTTCCCTGAAGGAGGCATTCTGCGGTGTAAACGCGAGCGGAAGCGCGGAGAATATCTTTATCGATTGCGCGGTCAAGACGCCACCAGACGCGTTCGAGAATCTGCGTGAAGTTTTGGGGGGCATTTTTCGGAGCGGGCATGCCATAGGGGCAAAGGGCGCTGTACATGTGGGTGTGGGCGCAAACCCAGCCGGGGAGAATTTCAGCGTCTTTAGCTTCGAGCGTTTCGCAGATATCGCATTTAGGGGCCTTGGCCTCTGCACCATAGAAGATGACTTTACCATTTTCGCAGATTGCGACGTTACCTTTCTTGTCGGGACCGATCTTAAGTGCCATGTTTGTTCTCCATAAAAAACATCAAAAAGCCGGCATATTACCAGCCGATACAAATCTAATACAGGCAGACCCAACTTAATCTGCCGCTGTCATGATTAAAATGGAATATCGTCGTTGGGAATGCCAGCGACATCGCCGCCAAAGGAATCTGCGGCAGACTGAGCCTGCGGAGCAGGTGCAGAATTATAAGAACCGCCGCCGTAGCTCGGTGAATCATAAACATTGACGTCGAAATTACCAGCTGCGCCCTGCGATTCGCCTCGCGACTGAAGGCTCTGAACAGAGCTGGCGATGATTTCTGTAATGTACTGTTTGACGCCGTCTTTTTCGTACTGACGGTATGAAATACGGCCCTCAACATACACGAGCGATCCTTTTTTCATGTAATTGCGGCAAAAATCGGCCTGACGGTCAAAACAGACAATGCGATGCCAGTCTGTCGTTTTGGAATCACCAAATCCTGTATCTGTTGCCAAAGTAAAATTGCAGACAGTCTTGCCACTCTGGGTCGTTCTGCATTCCGGGTCACGTCCAAGACGTCCAACCAATATCGCTTTATTAATCATTTCTGCCTCCTTGAAAGGTCAAAAAAACACAATGGCTTTTACCACTATTTACGCGATTTGAAACGCGATTTTCATCAAAATAAACACCGTTTTAATGT
>JAZRWV010000573.1:0-4511 GCA_045599925.1 Myxococcota bacterium | reverse complement strand
CCGCGCCCTCATGATTCTTTGGCGCCACAGGAAATACGAAATCCGCGCCCTCATGATTCTTCGTTGCCACTGGAAATAGTGTTTCCGTGACCTCTAAAAGGATTGATACTTGAAGTTTCTGCAGGTATTGCTTTGTGAACTGAACAGAAATTCAAATTTATCTCCAAAATGTGCATTTTTTACATTGGCTGAAACAATGTGATCTGTTATCATTAGTGCATGTTCCGCCATTTATGGCATTTAAAAATTGAAGAAGGAGGTTGCGATGACTGTGATCAAGTCTTTTAATGTATCGACGCTCAAAAATGATGCTTTGACGGGGTTCCTCAATGGCGTTGAGCGCGTCATTGATTCCGATTCATCGATCGGCGAAATGGGCATAGTAAAGCCATTCAAAGAAGCATTAGATGTTTACATCAATGAACTTCGGAAGACGAATGAGTCGTTCAACGAACGCATTCGAGAAGCCGACAGCGCTGTGGATCACGCCTGGTGCGTAATGCATGCGCAGGCTGAAGTCTTCTGCGAACATCCGGAACCTGATAAACAAAAAGCCGGTCAGACAGTTTTGAAGGTATTCAACAACTATCCAAATCCGATAAAACTTCCCTATGCCGAAGAATATGGAATTATGGAAAAACTTCTGCGCGACTTGAGCGAAATCGATGAAGCAACCCTGGTTCTCATTTCGATCGACGCCTGGCTCATTGAGCTTCAAACCTGTGTGGAGCGATTCCTCCAAATCATGCACGAAAAAGTCGAATCGAAAGCCGCTATAGAATTGGGCGCATCAAAACGCATTCGTCAGAATCTCGAAAACGCTTACAGAGCACTCGTGCAGAAATTGAATGCCCTTTCTGAAATCTTCCCCACGGACTCGCTAGAAAAAGTGAATAATGAAATTAATGCGCTTATCGGTTCACAAAGAGCAGTCCAAAAAATGAGGAAAACTCTAAAACAAAACTCTTCCGCAAATGAAAATAATGAGGAATGAGCTTTTGCAGGGTATTTGCATTTGATTGTTTAAGCCGCCTGTTCACAAAACGAATATGGCGGCTTTCTTTTGGTCGCGATCATTCGCTCAACGCTTTTTATGGATTTGAAAAAGCATGTTATAAGACTGTCGCATCGCGTATTGCGCCGCAAGGCTGCAAATAGCGATGCGCGGGCGGCGTATGAAATAGCCGACCTGCTCGGAGCGTATGGCTGAACAGCCATAGCTAAGGGCGTATAACTGTTGATAAATAAAACTCCTGCACATCTGTAAATGATATTACCTGACAGCTCGATGAATACCGAAAATAAAATGGATAAAAATACAATTAGAAGATTTGCAATATGGGCCCGTAAGGAACTATTAAAAAAAGTTGAACAGAAAGCCGCTCAATATGGAATTACGCAGGATTCGATTAGAGATGAAAATGCTGAAATAAGCGATTCGCATGCGCTGAGCGCGGATGAGATAAAGCAATATCGGGCACTCGTGCACAGGATCAGGATCGTCGGTTTTCAGCAGGCCATTGAAGAGGCCGCATATACCTGGTTTAACCGCTTTTGTGCACTGCGTTTCATGGAAGTTAACGGTTACCTTCCTTCTCATATCAGAGTTTTTACAGACGAAAATAATACATTTTCTCCTCAGCTATTAATGGAAGCAATTGAGCTTGGCGATATATTCAATAATATCGATATGCATCGCGTTTTTAGTTTAATAGAAAAAGGTGATGCAAGAGAGGAACTTTATCAGTATTTGATCATCACGCAGTGCAATGCACTTAAAGACGTACTTCCTGGAATATTTACGAGAATAGAAGATTATACGGAGCTTTTGTTTCCCGGAAATCTTTTAAACGACGAAAGCATTATCGGTCATCTGATTTCAGATATACCGGAATCGTATTTCAGTATCGAAGACGGCGCGGGACAAATCGAAATCATTGGATGGTTGTATCAGTATTATATTTCTGAAAAACATGAAGAAGTCGTCGATCCCCTTCATGGAAAATATATCCGCGCAGAAGATATCCCTGCTGCAACCCAGCTTTTTACGACGGATTGGGTCGTTCGCTATATCATTGACAATTCTGTGGGACGCTATTGGATTGAACACAATCCCAATTCACAGCTTGCATCTGAACTTGCTTATTATATCGCGCCTAAAGCGCCAACACCGGATGCTAAGCCCATTCAGCCCCAGGATTTGACCGTGTTCGATCCCTGCGTTGGTTCCGGGCACTTTCTCGTTTATGCCATCGATGTCTTGATGAAAATATATCGCGAATACGGTTATTCCGATAGAGATGCTATCGCGGAAATTATAAAGCATAATATATATGGTTTGGATATCGATGAACGCGCTGTCGAATTGGCATATTTTGCAATGATGATGAAAGGTTGTCACTACGACAAACGATTCCTTAAACGTGGAATTCAGCCGCAGATTTACAAAATCGAGGACAGTCGGTTTGCCAATGAAGAATTCCTGAATTATTTTATTGCTTCAAATGGCGAAATTTCAAGAGATGTATTCAGTCTTGTCGAAACGTTGAAGGATGGACTCGAGACGGGTTCACTCGTTCAAATTCCGCCGATTCACTTCGATGCTTTGCTCACGCAGCTGGAGATTCGAGAACATCATAAGGATCTATTTCATGGCAGGCAGCTTAAATCATTCCGAAATCTGTTGAATACAGCGCGTTTGATGGGGCAGCATTATGCCGCAGTCGTTACGAATCCTCCTTATCTCAATAAATATGATGCAGTACTGAAGGCATATCTTCAAAAGAATTATAAGGATTATTCTGGCGATTTGTTCAGCGCATTTATCTATCGCTGTATTCAGTATTGTAGACCGGAAGGTTATACGGGCTTGATGACACCCAACGTCTGGATGTTTATCAAGAGTTATGAGAAATTGCGCCGATATATCCTGGAGCATCATTCGATCACAACGCTTGTGCAGATGGCCAAGGGGGCGTTTTACAGCGAAGCGACAGTCGATGTCTGCGCATTTGTCGTTCAGAGTCAGAAGAATGACCAGGAGGGCACATATTTTAGACTCGAAGAATTTCCGGGAAATATGGATTATCAGAATGAGAAACTCGTCGAGGCTCTCAAAGCCCCCGAATCCTCGTATCGATATCACGTTATGTCCTCTCTGTTTCAAAAGCTTCCCGGAATGCCGATAGGTTATTGGGCGGGGGAACATATCATGCGGGCTTTTGAGACGGGACATGCTCTGGAACAAAATGCCTCGCCGAGACAGGGGCTGGCGACAACGGACAATAGTAAATATCTTCGCCGCTGGTTCGAAGTGGAATTCGAGCATATCGGTTTCGGTTTGGATAAAAAAAACGCCGCGCATTGCGATATGAAATGGTTTCCCTACAATAAAGGCGGGGAATTTCGCAAATGGTATGGCAATCAGGATTATGTCGTGAATTATCAGCACGACGGTGCAGAGATTAAAAACGACGTTCTAGCCAAATATCCGTACCTCAAAACACCGGATTTTGTCGTGAAAAATCCCGATACCTACTTCCGTCCTTGCTTGAGCTGGTCAAAAGTTTCCAGCGGAAGCGTCGCTTTTCGGTACTTTCCGCAAGGTTTTCTCTACGATGTTTCGGGATGCAGCATCTTTTTTAAGAATGAAGAGGATATGCTGTACGATGCAGGCTTTTTAAATGGCGTCGTGAGTGCAAAAATTCTCGAAATTATTTCTCCAACTTTGAATTATGAAACCGGACATATCGCAATTCTTCCCATTATTGAGTGCGATGAGGACAGAAATCGCGTGACGGAACTCGTTCGGGAGAATATTGCGCTTGCAAAAGATGACTGGGATCGGTTTGAGACGAGCTGGGGATTTAGAAAACATGCACTGTTATAATTCAAGATATTCATCGAACATCACTGCACACTAATTCGTTTCTAATAAAGGTCAGTACATGGGAAATCTCATCGCAGATAAATTCAAAGCCTGGGAAGACGAGTGCAATGCTCGATTTAGTCGGCTCAAAGCCAATGAAGAGGAGCTTAACCGCATCTTTGTTGATATCTATGGTCTGAACAACGTATTGAATCTGGCCGTGAATGATAAAGATGTGACGGTTCACAGAGCCGATTTGACGCGAGAGATTAAGAGCCTGATTTCGTACGCCGTTGGTTGCATGTTTGGGCGCTATTCACTGGATAGAGAAGGGCTTTGTTATGCAGGCGGTAGGTTCGACGAGGTGTTCACGCTCGTGAAATCTCAATTGCCGGGTAAAAAGAAGGCGCGTAAGGATCGCTTTTATTTAGTAGATGTGGCTCAAACAGGGGAAACGTCTTCGCATTTTGGTGTTGAAGCGGACAATATCATCCCCGTGACGGATGACGAATACTTCGAAGAAGATATCGTAAGCCGGTTTGTTGAGTTTATTCGCTTCGCTTATGGCGAAGATACGCTCGATGCAAATCTCAAATTCATTGCAGAGGTTATTGGCGGAAAAGGAACGCCTAAAGATGTCATT
>JAZRWV010000572.1:0-5052 GCA_045599925.1 Myxococcota bacterium | reverse complement strand
TTTTCGGACGCGGGTTCGACTCCCGCCGCCTCCATCATGAGCTTCCCCCATTTCGGGAGGCTCTTTTGGTTTTCTCATATCTCGATATGGTCCATGTACGCTATCAATGAAATCGTTCTCCTACCTTCTATTCAGCATATTGCAGAAAGCCTGAACAGACAGCTCGGACTTAGAGTCGGCGTCATTTCCGCTTACGGTGACCTCATTTGGCTGGGAACTCAAAGCTCTGTATCGTTTCAGGAGGAATTGTTAAAGTTGCAGGAGTTTGCCAGTAATTGCCTGGAAAAACTCATACTCGATCCCGCTTCTTCCATGTTTTGTCCTTGCAATGACGGGATGTATGGCATTGCAGTTCCTGTCTTTGAAAATGCACAGTGTTCTGCCGCTGTCTTTACAGCTTTCTTATATTTGGATGAGCCGCATGACGACGCCACTCTGAGCTGTTTGTCCAGACGAGAAGCAAGAATTGTATTGGATTTGCTCATGGAAATCGCTTCTGAAATCAGAGAAAATGCCCCAGTCATTCATCAAAATCGCGAATCTGCTGCTTATAGTTGTGACTTTTCTTCCATTATTGGGTCTTCCGCCCCCATGAAGTCCATGCTCAATGAGCTGGAACTCATTTGTCAGACCGAATCTCCTGTACTCATTCAGGGAGCTCCGGGAACCGGAAAACATCTCATTGCCAGAACCATTCATCAGAATAGCGCCAGAAAAACCAGACCTTTTATCGTCATGGACTGTTCTGCAATGAGTGAATTGCAGCTCGAATCGGAATTGTTTGGGCACAAAAGAGGTGCTTTCGGTGGCGCAATGACCGATCAGCCCGGCATGTTTGATGTGGCAAATGGCGGAACATGCTTCTTGACTGAAATTCAGGCCCTTTCAAGTGCTTTGCAGTTTAAGCTGCTTAGACTCCTCGAGTATGGGTCATTCCTTCCCATCGGAGATTCTGTTCCTCATTCCGTCAATGTGCGCATCATCGCTGCTTCAACCAGTGATGTCGCTGCTGCCGTTGAAAATGGCCTCTTCAGACAGGATCTCTTTTATCGGTTGAGCGTGATGAGCTTGTCTGTTCCATCACTCTCTGAGCGACGTGAAGATATTGAGGAACTTGCTGAGTTCTTTTTGAGCAAAATATCTCAACTTCGACAGATTCCTTCCAAAAACCTTCATCCGGATGTTTTGCCCGTTCTCATGAATTATGATTGGCCCGGCAATCTTTCCGAATTTGAGAATGAAATGGAACGTCTTATTATTCTATCCGCTTCTGATGAGTGTATTTCGCCTGACCTCATTAATCCGCGCATTATGAAAACACAGTCTGTAAAAAAAGATGCGCTTGAAGCTATGGAACTGACAAATGATTCTCAGGCTTTACAGGAAAATTTCCGATTGCTTCCCGGTCAGACTCTTCAGGATGTTCTCGACGAAATTGAACGTCGTATGATTTCTCTGACATTGAAACAGTGCGAGGGAAATCGCACAAAAACCGCCGATATCCTCGGCATTTCAAGGCGAAATCTCATTCGAAAAATAGAAAGTCTTCATATTGAGGATTAACAGTGAGCAGCATCGTTTTGGAGAAGAAAATATGAAAAAAAGTATTTTTATATTATGTGTATGTAGTGCGATTTTTGTTGGCTGTGCGCTGGACGATGTCGTCGAACGAAGCGATACAAAGTGTGAAGCAGAATACACCGAGGTCAACGGTCTGATTTGTCATCTCAATGCACAGAATGATGAAGATCCCGCATGTAGCGAGGGGTATCGCAATGCCATGAAAATCGGATTCTGTCCGAAAAATCTCGAAACCTGTGCAGAAGATGCCAATGGCGTTTCGTATTGTCATGTGACATGCAATTCTGGTCAGGTTTATTGCAATGGCGGTTGCATCGATCCTTCTACAGATATGAAATATTGCGGTTCAAAAGGATATTGTTTTTCTGATGACATGAATAGCGATGATTATCAAGGGGCAAAATGTGCCGATGGAACGACGTGTTCCAGCGGAAAATGTCATGCATCAACGGCTTGTGGAACGAATCAACACGAGGATGAAACAGGCGTTTGCATCGATAATTCCGTGGAAATGTGCGGAACGCAGTCGTGTACTGCACTTCCTGGATGGAAAACTGGTAAGTGCGACATTAATAAATGTGTCGTGACAGAATGCCAGGCATCATACCATATCGATTCCAGGACAGGGTTATGTGCTGCTGATACTTCTGAATGCTGCGGTTTGAATTGCGATAATTGTGGAGACGGTTCGTGTTCAAGAGGAAAATGCGTGACCGGAAAAGCCTGCAATTTGGGGCAGCATCTCGACCGCAACAAGGAATGCGAAGACGATACACTCGAAAACTGCGGTCGTATCGGTTACAATTGTCATTTGTTTGGTCTCAAGGAAGGTGAATGCATTGAGGGGATGTGTATTGCTGAATCCTGCGATGATTCGTTTCATCTCAATGACGGCATTTGCATTCCCGATACCACGACCTGTTGTGGTGAAAACTGTCTGGATTGTGGCGCAAATGCTTGTGTTAAGGGGGCTTGCTCGTCGAGTGGATGTTCGAGGGATCAGCATGTGGATCCCGGCACCGGAACTTGTGTGGATAACTCGGTTCTGGCTTGCGGAACTTACAACAACAACTGCACAAATATTCCCGGATGGCTGGTCGGTGAATGCAATTTGGGTAAATGCGAAGCCTCTGAGTGCGATGTTGAGTATCACATAGACCCGGACAAAAAACTTTGCGCCGCCGATAACGCGGCATGTTGTGGGAAGTCATGTATTTCGTGCGGCAATAAGGAAGCCTGTGTTTTGGGCGTGTGTACTCAACTTGAGTGTGACCCCGGGGAACATCAAAATTCGTCCGGTGATTGTGTCGCAGATACTAAAAATGCCTGCGGACCTCGTAGCATCGATTGTGCAACCAATATTTTGCATGCAGCAGACGTCGAATGTCGGGATACGCAGTGTTACGCCAAAGAATGTGATTCTGATTATCATTTGAGCGAGGATAGTAAAACATGCCTTGAGGATTCGGCAAATGCATGCGGTTCTTATAATAACAATTGTTTTACAGATAATGTCGTCAATGCTGTTTGTGAATCAGGAAAATGTAAAGTCACGGCTTGCAAGCCGACATATCATATAAATTCCGCAGCAACTGGCTGTAATCTCAACACGGATACAGATTGCGGAAGTGACGGCAATAAATGTCCGGCCGATACGGATACTACAAATAATTATTGCGATGTTTCTGGCGGTAAATGCGCGTTTTCCTGCAGGGAAAATTATCATATTAATTATGGCAAAACGGGTTGTGATGCAGATTCAATATATAATTGCGGGGCTTATGACAATTCCTGTCTGAAGAAGGAAGGATGGGAACATGCCGGCTGCTATAAAGGCAACTGTGTCGCTGTATCCTGCAAAAACGGATATTATCTGGCAAATATAGGTGGTTATGCGTCATGTGAAAAAGCGCAGACCAACCAATGCGGCCCATATAACTGTAATGAAATCGTGGATGATTTTTGGGGGGACAAACAGTGCAAAACTAATGGAATTCATTTCTATTGTGAGGCGTCTTCTTATGATACCTGTAGTGAAAAAGGGGGGGATGCACATGAATCAGGAGGTTTTTCATGCGTTGAAACTTATGATAATTCGCGATGGGGTGTGAACTGTAATTATATTGAGCATAGAGGGTGTTATAGTAAGTCGCATTCTCCAAAACCATGTCTGTCGGGACAACACAGCTATGGGTATGGCAGCGGATGTGAAGATGACTCTGTCAGTAAATGTGGCTCAGATCGCAATAATTGTGAATACTTGGTGCCTGGATGGAAGAACGGTGAATGCAAAAATACCGGCGAGGGGGCTGTTTGCAGTGCGACTGAATGCAAAGATGGATATATACGGACTGATATTGGTGCGCATAACATTTACCGCTGCAAACCAAATTTTGATATTCAATAATTGTGTATTGTATTGATATTGTATTGCCCCGGCTATGGCTTTGCCATACGCCCGGGCTGTGCGGCTTTTTTATACGCCGCACGGCCACGCCTATGCGCGGGCGCATACGGCGTGGCTTATCATATCGTCACATCACGTCGCCATGACCTCGCGTGGCTGTGACCAAACTGAAGTTTAATATTACAATAAACCTGGAATTATCCTTTTATCCATTATTTTGGATGAACATTGCGCCAGTTTGGCTTTTAATACAACATCGTGATATATAGATTTCCAAGTATTTACGCCAGTTTTTAGAGACAACAGCAGTTGGCATGATGAATGCATATATCATCGGATGAAATATACGCGGTGTTTATTTCATTTATTATTGGAGTAATAAGATGTCTTTTACAGCTAGAATTATCGTCATTTTGGTTTCACTGGTTTTTATTTTTGTGCCAGTGTTTGCTTTTGCGCAGGATTCATCCGATGTTGAGGTCAACAGCGGGGAGAGCGAATATACAGGGATTAACAATATCGATACAGGGAACCTTGATCCAAATAAAAATAATAGAATTGCAGTTGATATCGGGTTTTCTTTGCTATACGACGCGATTTTGGAAACGGGTGGTATGGTTTTGATTGCCAGCGGTATTTTGAAGGGAGAGCTCGATGAAGGCTCAACAGGTTGTGGGATGTTTGCCTCTGGGGTCATGTTAATGAGTGCTTCTATTATTGTACCGGCTTTAGCGGTTCATTCATCCCATTCAATTTTTGGCGGACAGGGCAGTCTTGGGTGGGCTTACGGCGGTTCAATTATTGGAAGTCTGTTAGGCGCAGGCATTGGCGCATTGGGATTTGCAGATAATAGCAGGGATGCGTATTTATATGGCTTTATTGGAACGACCGTATTTTCTTTTGTATTTGGAACATTAGGGGCCATACTTGGCTACGAACTGACGAATATGGAAAACCTGGAAAGAAGTCATTCTGTGGCCATCACAAATCTCCATCCGGTCATCGAAATCAGCGAAGAGAGAAAGGTTTTCGGGGTTGGTTTTGATTTTTAATATATAATATAT
>JAZRWV010000571.1:0-12396 GCA_045599925.1 Myxococcota bacterium | reverse complement strand
AACAGAATCTAAAGATCAAAACATTTCTTGGTACATCAGTAAATGCCGTCATGACTCAGGTGTGGATCGCGCTTTGTTTATATTTGATTATTGCTTTCATTAAATTCATATCCAAAACAGCTCATTCAATGCGAGAAGTTTTGAATTGGATACGTATTAATTTGTTCTCAAACGAAATTCTCGACGACTATCTCATGCCAAAATTGACTGAACCCATTGTAAATCCTCAGCTTGCGCTGTTCTGAAAAGTTGCGGGACAGCAGTGCCATCCCCTACGCAAATATGCTTCTCCGGATACTCTGCACATCGATCAATTCTCGTCTTGCCATCATCGCATCGATATAGAATATCATTGTCACAATGGGTTTTATATTCACATTCAATTGGTGGCTTACATTCACCTGAACTGCTGCAAACGCCGTAACCATCATGACATTTTTCACTTTCAGTTCGTCTGTAATATAAATATCCATCTTCTGTTTTAGAGCAAATATATTTTCGAATATATGAGATGCCATTTGTCATCGTTTCACATGTCGTCAAAGACTCACCTTCCTGGCTGCATGCCTTATCTTTTGAAACACAAGTTGCCGAAGATGCTACTGTCATATCAGAACACGACTCATCTATGCAATCATCTGACACCGATTCGATTGCTTCCTTAAACGTCGCACACACGCCATTCTCCACGAGTTCCGGACAGTTATCCGCCCGAACACTATTCACATCACACGAAAGCAAATAATTGCCATCACAATGCCTTTGATATTGGCTGGAAATACAGGATTTTCCAGTTTCTTCAGGAATGCCTTCAGTTTTATTTTCATCGCAGGCAACTAATAACAATGACATAAAAAGAAGCATGACCGCTGCATTTTTCATTATATACCTCAATAATCATCAGAAATGTAAAAAAAACGCGGCCTGTTTTTGACAGAACCGCGCTACAACCTTCGAGAAAAGTCAGATTATTTGCCGAAATTACTCTTTGTCCAATTCTTCGACAACTTCTGCATCAACCGCATTTTTCTTAATGCTTTCAATGCCGTTCATGCAACCGGCTTTGGATTTATAGCCCTGACCAACTGCAATGATTTCGCCGTTGCGTGCTTTAAGACGAAAACGATATTCCTCAGCTTTATCCGTGTAAACTTCAAATTTCGGATTCGTTTTGGTCTCATAATTCTCGACCGTCTGATCTTCTACCGGTGCGCTCGGCGCATTTTTGCTGACACTTTCGACACCATTTTTGCAGCTGTCGAGGGATTTATAAACCTGTGAGGTCGCAATGATTTCACCATTGCCAGCCTTAAGGTTAAACATAACACCATTCTTCGCGCTTGAAATGACAAATTTTCCCATGCTGAATCTCCTTCAATACAGACAGCCCCACGCTGCCAAACATTCGTATTTTATCATTATCCTTTAAATTAAGGAATTGTTTTATTTCAAAATATGTCTCGCAATTAGTGACTGCCTCAAAACAGTTTTTTCATTCATCAACTACACATTCAACGGTTTTAAAATAACATCAGCATCCCCCCGTGTGACAATCCACATCATTGATAATAATACCGCACAAAGTTCCTAAACAATTATTCAATTATATTTTCCAATTCACTTTGTTCTGTTCATGCATCCCCCAGATAAGCAACGCAAATCCACTTCCATCCCTCACTGGAAATAGCAAGGTTCGCAAAGCCCTGTGAGCAAATGAAATGACACGTTGAAAATGCTACTGATTGTGGTATCGTTGAATGCCACATAAATCACGGCAAGAGCCCCAACCCAAAGGATTTTAATATGAAAAAGCTCTTTTTTCCCGTTTTGTTATCACTTTCTGCATTGATGATGCTTTCCTGCAGCGATGAAGCAACGAACAGCACCCAGCCACCAGAATGTGAAAATGATGAATGCGAGCAACTGCCCAATGATTGTCAAAGTTGCACACTGGATGAAAAAAAATGTGATGGCGATACCCTTTTTACCTGCCAGAAAAAAGACGACTGTACAGAGTGGGTAGAAGTTGAAACATGCAATACCGGATGCAATGCAAAAACCTTATCGTGCAATAGTTGCGAAGACGAATGCACACCCGATGAAAAGAAATGTGATGACGATGCGCTTATGAGCTGCCAACAATCTGGCGGTTGCGCACATTGGGTAGAACAGGAAGCATGCGAATTCGGATGCAATGAAGATACATTGTCCTGCATCAGTTGCATAGATGAATGCCAAACTGATGAGAAAATGTGTGACGGAAATGCTGTTTTAATTTGTAAAAAAGAGGATGCCGAATGCACCCACTGGGTTGTAGAAGAAACGTGTCCAACCGGAAAACTTTGCAGCAAAAACACATGCGTTGACTGTGAAGAAATCTGCACCAAAGGAGACAAGAAATGCGATTTGGACGGCGTTTTGGAATGCAATCCGGATGCAAATGGCTGCGCAGAATGGAATAGAATCGAAACATGTAAATCGGCCGATCACTGCGATGAATCCACACACACCTGTGTGGCAGGCTGCGTCGACAAGTGCATAGAAAATGCAAAACAATGCGCATCCGACGTCACCAAAGGCATTCAGACATGCATCAAAAATGATGATGGCTGCCTGGTCTGGAGCGAACCCGTTGCCTGTGATGCCAACAAAATCTGCACCGGTGAAGACCCCAAATGCGAATACGCCTGCGGACCAGAGGATAGCGAGGGGTGCAAGCCATGGTCCATTGTCATCCTGCCGGATACTCAGTCTTATTTAAGTGGCTCGAAACATGGTAAGGATACTATTTATTATAAACAGACAGATTGGATAGTTAAGCATAAAGATACAGAACTCATACCCAACCTGAAAATGGTCGTCCATATGGGCGATATCACAGACGACAATACAGATGGCCAATGGGAAGATGCCTTACTGGCTCAAAATGTTCTTAAAAATGCTGGAATTCCTTTCACTGTCGTAACTGGCAACCATGATTATCGAGAACCAGGTAAGCTTGGCGGACGAAGCAAAAGCAAATTTAAAAATTATTTTCCTGAATCCTATTTAAAAACATTGCCTGGATATGGTGGTATATATTCCGATGTTAACACATATTTTAATTTCAATGCTGGCGGACAGAATTACCTCGTTTTGAATCTGGAATTTGCCCCACGCCAACAAACACTTGTCTGGGCCAACGATCTGCTTCAAAAAGCTGAAAATTTAAACAAAAAAGTCATCGTTGTGACCCATGGAAATGTCAAAACTAAAAACGATTCACCCAAAACGATAGAATATGTTGAAGGACCTGGTATTAAATATGTTCCCAATGGTGCGAGTGGTCAGGAACTCTGGGATAATTTTACCTCGCTTCATTCCAATATCATCATGGTTTTGAGCGGCCATGCTGGAGGGAGCTATTACCGAAAAGATCAAGGCCACCTTGGAAATACGGTTTATCAAATACTGACGGATTATCAGTTTGAGCTACGACCAGTCAACGAAAGCGACAAAGGCAGATGTGGTTATATAAGAAAAGGAGAATTTGGAGGTAATGGATGGTTGCGAATTCTAACCTTTAATCCCACAACAAATAATATTGAAGTAAAAACCAGAACTGTTCTATCTGGAAATGAAGAGTATTTTGTTGAAGGCAAAGATCAATTTTATTGTTCTTCAGCTGGTGATATTAATCCTTCACCAATTGAATTAGGCGGAAATTGGTATAGCTCCGATCCAACATCCGACGATCATAACTATACCCTTGATTTAGATTTTACGACACCTAAAAATAATATTTACTATTATAATTATAACAAAAATGACAAAGATTACCTAAATTTTATCACTCGAAATATTAATAATAATTCTAATGGCAATCAGCTCAATTCGAGTGTAGCCGCTGCGCCGGATGGTCATTTCGTCGTCGTGTGGGAAGACGATTCGAGCGATAAAGATGCGCTGCAAAGCGACGGAAAAACGAACGCGCATGATATTTATGGACGAATCTTAAATCCTGGTGGTGTTAATATATCAGGAAAAGCTGAAATCATTATAAATGATAATACTGATGGCCACCAATCTGATCCGGATGTTGCTATGGATGAAAATGGCAACTTTGTCGTCGTCTGGACAGATGACAGCGATAACAATGGATCTACTCAGGTTCACATGCGAGGTTTTAAAGCTGATGGTTCAGAACATTTCAAAACCACGACGGTCAATCTAAAGAATGATGGTAATCAATATCAGGCTCGCGTTGCCATGGCACCAGACGGACAATTCGCCATTTCATGGACTGATGAACGTTTTGGCAAAGATACACCACAAATCATGGTGCGTGGATTCGATAGTGATGGTAATCAGATATTTGCAGAACAACCCATCACCGACACAGTTGGCGGTTTACAAATTAAATCCGATATTTATATGGATTCTGAACACAATGTCGTCGTCGTTTGGGAAGATGACAGCGATGGCAATGGTTCAAAACAAGCAAATATGAGAATCATCAATAATAACGGTGAAAAATCCATGCTTAAAGCCGCGAATAAGAATTCTGCAGGCAATCAATATGGTCCTTCTGTCAGTGGTAAACCAGATGGCTCAGAATTCATCGTTTCCTGGACCGATGCGCCTTCAAAGTCTGATATATATACCATTAAAGCTGCAATATTTGATAAAGAAGGAAATAGAATAAACGAAAACGATCTTAACATTTCCACCGCTAAAGCCAAAAATGTTAATTCCCAAGTATGTATGAATAATACTGGAAATGCGATGATTGTTTGGTCTGAACCGACTCAGAATACTGAATGTAATAAATATGGTTCTGATTCTTCTTGTTATAATATTATGTATCGCAAACATGACAATAAAAATATAAAACGCATCAATCTTTTTAAAAATGGAGTAAAAGAAACAAAATATGACGGTTGTGATGCCCTAGATAAACAATCTGAAAATTATATCCTTGGCACCTCCTACCAGCCGGCAATTGCCTGCATTCCTGGGACGGATTATGCCATTGTGACCTATTCGGATGATGCAGACGGCAATGAATATTTTGAAATCTATGGCGTAGGTATGGAAATCAAATAAAAAGCCTCGGCGTATGACGACAAAAGGCGCGCAAATTTTGCGCGCCTTTTTCGTCATAGCCGAGGCCATGCGCGCCGTAGTGTCAAAGGCACAAGGCGCGCCCCCCAAATGTAATTCATATTCTAAATAGTCGTTTGTCGAATAACTTGAATCCTGCAAAAGTGAACATTACATGCAACTCACTGTGCCATAAGCTTATATACTTCATTCATTGCCTGAGAAGCATGGCACTGAATATCGGGTATGATGGCCTTATTTTCCATGTCACCACTCGCCCGGACAAAGTATTTGAATGTTGTGATGAATATAAAGGGATAGCCGTCAAGGGGTTTCTCAATAATATCGCCATAGCTGTTGGCAAGGTTGTTCGGAATCTCACCAATCACTGTGGCCAAATGATTAGCCTGTAATAAATCCAGAAAAATAACGGCACTGGAAAAAGATGTATTCGATGACAGAGCATAGACTTTGCCATGGAAAGTCAGATCTTCTTTTTTCTGATTTTTCCAGGCCATATCGTGATACGTATCGTAACTGTCACCATTTCTGATATAAACTCCGGTATTTTTATACTGATCAATGTCCAGATAAGTGATGAATTCGTTTGCAACGATTGAATCACCTCCACGATTCTTGCGCAGATCCAATACCAGATGTTCGATGCCTTTCTCTTTAATATCAGTAAATAGCTGGTGAAGCATCGTCCGATACTTATCGTTGTTGATGCATTCGCGAAGCGTCAAAATAGCAAGCTTTTGCTCTGGGATGATGGAGATTTCCCAAGGAACGCTGCGATTGTCGAGGAGATCGGCCGGAACTTTTTGCAAGGCTGCAACATGCTGTTTCTGACCGTTGAAATCAGAATCTGAATAATGAATAGTCTCGAGTTTGCCATCGGAATTCTGAACAACAATATTCAGATCGTTCAAACTGTAGCCATATTTTCTAAAACCTTCATTGGTAATGAGCTCGTTTTCAATCCGATGTTTTGCGCCGGCTTCGGATTCATAAATCTGCCATTTGTCCGTGCGTTTAAAAATGTCGTCAAGAGATTCACCATTAACCGACACCAGGGAAGCGCCATTCAGCTCGCGAATAATGAGATCACTGAGATACCGGTATTGAATATTCAGCTGATCCTTCGAAACAAAAATAAGATGCAAATCGTGGAACGGATGGAGAATGGACCAGCCTGTTTTCAACATATCATCTTTTGAAAGGCCATTTTCCGGAACCGATTCCCGGATTTTTAGATAATTTGCTTCGATTTCGGCAACTTTATCCTTATGAAGCACGAAGAGAATGTGTTCGGATTTCAGACGATTCCAGATCTGGTCAATGATATTCAGTGCATCAGCTTTGGAATAGTCCATTTTTAGCTGAGGGCTGACGGTTTCGGTCTGCTCAGAAGTCGCCTCAACTGTATTTGTACTTTTTTGGCATCCGGCAAATGACATGCTCAGACACAAGACTGATAAAAGAATTGTTTTAAAGTGGCGAAGCATAAAAACTCCAGAAAATGAAAGTTGATATTGAATCATCGAATGAATTTCGATGCTGAATATCACATACCAATGCAATTCCGCATAAATCAATTTACAAAGCTGTAATGATACGCCGGAAAATTATGAATGACATACTGACTCTAATCAATTAAAATATTCTATTGATGATGTTTTGGTGTATCAAATTCAAGGATATGAAAAACCAGGAGAAGCCATGAAACTGAACAAAGTCGTATTATCGACCCTGATTTGTAGTTGTACCACAGTTTTCGCAGGCTGTGGTTCCGATTCGAGCAGCGAAAAGACGCTGGAATGCATGTCGCCACTGTCACTGTGTGGTGAATTATGCTGTGAACATTGCTGTGACGGCGTTTGCATAGACCTTCAAAACGATCGCGATCATTGCGGAGCATGCGAGACGACATGCAACGATGACGAAACATGCAAAAATGGAAGCTGCGACAAGACATCGACAAATCCGGAGTCAGAACAATGCACTGGCGAACTGACGCTCATCGACGGCAGTTGCGTAAACACCAACAGCGACAGCGAGCACTGCGGAAAAGACAATATCGCCTGTGGCACCAACATGTATTGTCATTCAGGTGTATGTGAATGCCAGCAAAACTATTACGACTGTGATGAAGATGCATCCAATGGATGCGAATCGTCCGAAGCATGCCCCAAATGCCTGCCCCCCAGAACGCAGTGCACAGATGTCTGCACCAATTTACAGACTGACAACCAGCACTGCGGAGATTGCGAAACAAGCTGTAAAGAGAACGAACACTGTGATAATGGCCAATGCAAAACCATCGAACAGAAAACACCATGCGAATCCCCCAACACGCTTTGTTACGGCACGTGCACTGATCTGAAAAATGATTCACAGAATTGCGGATCGTGTTTGAACAGCTGCAACCCGGGTTATGCATGTATTGACGGAGCGTGTGAAATCGTCTGTGAATCCCCGCTTGAGAAATGCGACGGCGCCTGTTTTGATTATTCCCAGAGCATACAGCATTGCGGCAGCTGTCACCAGGCGTGTGCAGCAAACCAGATGTGTGATGCCGGTAAATGCAAGTGTGATGCGGACCATTACGACTGCGACGGACTCACAACCAATGGCTGCGAATCGACCGAAGCATGCGGATGCACCCCCGGAACGACGCGCAAATGCTGGCGCGGAAGCGAAGACAACATCAAATCGAAAGACCCGCTGGAACTCTATGGCATCTGCGAACCTGGAGAACAGAAATGCGACGCCAGCGGTCTGTTTTGGGGCGCCTGTGAAGGCGGCAAGTACCCCTCTGACATCACTTGTAAAGAAGATGGACATTATATAGGCGGCGATCAGAACTGCAACGGCATCGACGATACGGAAGAGCCCTGCCGCTCCGAATGCGATTTAAAGAATGGCGAACTTTCGTATATCGGATGTGAATACTGGCCGGTATTTTTGCAGAACAGTCGTGGATATAGCAGTTCAGGCTATTGCTATTCATTATCACTCGTCATCAGCAATCCATCGAGTACAAATACCGCAGAAGTATATATTTATGACAAACCTTCGTACGAGAACGCCTCATTCGAACCTTATGCAATGTTTGAGGTCAAGCCAAACGAAGTTGTTCATCGAATGCTGGTCGGAGATCCGGAAGGCAGGAAGAATGCGGACAACACGTGTAACAACACGATGAAACCAGGGACACTCATTACCGACTATCAGATGGCTAACAACCAGGTGGTTTCTGGGACTTTTACGAACAAAATCATCCGCTCGACCGCATTCAGGATGAGAAGTTCTGAACCCGTAGTTGTGTATCAGTTCAATACATACGGCAATGCAAATGCCAATTCGTCCGATGCGTCACTGATGCTGCCGCAGTCAACTCTTGGCAACCAATACATGACGATGGGCTATACGAGCGCCTATTCCAGTGCAGCCAACAATACAGGAGCCATCGAATCGAATGATGAGATTTCAGTTGTGGCGACCGAACCTGGTGAAACAAAGATTACAATCAAGGTAAAAGCCGATACGCGAGCCGGTATCGACGAACGCACGAACACCCCGATCGAATCCATCAAAGCCGGTGAAGAAAAGGTTTTTACCCTCCGACAGTTTGATGCCCTGAGTCTGCAGCAACTCGAAATCGGCGAATCGACGGGAACAGAAATTACAGCCAACAAAAAAATCGAAGTCTTTGGCGGCGCAAGCTGTGCCTATATTCCCGAAACCCAAAGAGATGGATGTGATCACATCGAAGAGCAAATTCTGCCATTACAGGCCTGGGGAAAACAGTACGCTGCCGTTCGAACTAAACCGCAAAATGATGTTACAGGCGCACGCGAACCCAATTTCTATTATATTCTAGCCCAAACGGACGACACACAGGTCACCTTAACCGGACCGGAAACCAATGAAGACGGCAAATCCGAACCTGCGCACGGCACGATTACGCTCAATGCCGGCGAATTTAAGAAATTTGAATCGAAGAGCAGCTTTGATGTCATTGCCGACAAACCGATTTATGTCGGCCAGTTCCTCGTCAGCATGGGCTACAGCAATAAAAAATCGGATCCGTCATTCATTTCGCTTGTACCAGTGGAACAATACCGCAAAGACTATGCATTCTCGATTCCAGGCGGCTTCAAATCCTTTGTGACGATCATCTCGCCCAAAGACAACGTCATCAAGTATACTGGAGCAGGTAAAACGGCTAATATCGAAACCCCGACTGAGCTCAAGGACCTCCCTGCCGGCATTTTCGAAGGTTATAAAGACTTTGGAAATCAGGGTTATGTCTATACATACCTCACATTACAACAAGGTGTGCATTATTTGGAAGGCACGAAGGAATTCGGAGTCGTCGGCTACGGATTTGACAGCAGTTACACGTCGTATGGCTATCCGATTGGAATGGAGCTGAAGAAGATCAACAACACGAACTGATGATATTTTTGATGTGATTTTTTGGAAGGGGCAAAGCCCCTACGGCGCTATTTGCAAAGCAAATACGCGCCTACCCCAAAAGGCGCTATTTGCAAAGCAAATACGCGCCTTTTTATTTATCCGGGGCCAACGGTGCAAAGCAAAGCCCGCATATCCGGCACGGATAGCGGGCTTAAGAGGGCGTATCCGGCGAAGCCGGACAGCCCGGAAAGGGCGGCGTATCGCAGATAGCCGCACAGACGTCAAAATCAGAATTATTTAGAGAGTTTTGATTCGTTCCAAACCGATTTTTGCGTGCGAAGACTGTCGAGGGCCTGAAGATCGAAACCATAGAGAGAGAGCGTTCCGCCCTTGGTCGATTTTGCCTGGGCTGCGACAGAAAACTCGCCCATTTTGAACAGAGAACTGCTGCCATTCCAGAGTTTAACCTGCGAAGGCCGGGTCGAACCGGTGCCGGCGGCTTTACGCAAACGAAGATTGCTTTTTCGCTCCCCGATGCGTCTGTCTTTGGCCAGAACAGCCTCGCCAAAACAGCCAAGGACCTTGCCGGAAGCAGGCGCGCAGGTTCCCTGAGCATCAGCACTCAAATGCGCATCGACGACGTTGACGATGACGGGGATATCGTCGCGATAGGATTTTGTGTAATCCTCGGCATTCCAGGCAATAGCGCCATTACAGGCAACAGAATGGAACAGAAGTGCGTCAGAAGACATATCTGCAGCGGTGCGAACGGTCTGAACCCCCCAATCATCGGGAACAAAAGACGCCAAAGGACGTTCATGAGCAACAATGTGGCCGACTGGACGCATGGCTTCATCGGCACGACATCGCGCATTTTCAACGACCGTCATCATTTTCTTGCCAGGACGGTAGCTAAAGATGAGTGAAGGCTTGCTTTCGGTGCCATCTGATTTTACGGAAGTGACGCGAATATGCGCAGTTTCATTGCCAAAATGATAGGAAGTATCCTTTGTTTCAGCGGCAACACTCCAGGATGAACCGTCAGAACTTTTATAGATGCGGTAACCTGCGGCATTTTTAACGGAATTCCACTTTGCAGTGACTTCGCCACGGTCGTCTTTTGCAAAAGAAGTCACGAATGGAGCAGACGGCATCTGAACATTCAGATGATTGCCAAGAAACACGCGGACGATGCGATCGATGGACTGACGTGTCACTTTTCTATTTCTCATGCCATTGACGATAATTGAGAAAGCATAGGTGTGACCGTCATTTCGATTGATAAAGAAGCCGGAGCCTGAAATCGTGTCGCGGAGCGTTCCGGATTTAGCATAAACACGGCCTTTTGCATCGTCAGTGGCCAAACGGCCTCCGTAAGTGCCGTCGTAACCGGAAATGGCAAGGGAACCGGCCCATTCTCGGCCGACAGGAGAGCGCAGCATATAAGCGACGAGTTTTGTGAAAAAATCGGCACTCATGCGATTGTCATGGGAAAGCCCGGAACCATCGTTTTGTGCAAAACCTTTGAGAGACAAACCAGTCTGAGCCAGCCATTCCTTAATGGCCTTTGCACCGGCTTCGTACGTATTTTTACCGGATGTTTTATGGCCAATGGCAAGCATCAACATATCAGCATATTCATTATGGCTGACTCGATTCAGAGGAACAATGGCTTCGGAAAGGATCGGAGACAGCCATGTGGCAACCTTCTTTCCTTCAGGCTTTGCAGTTTGACGGATTGCGAGGCCTTTATAATTAATTTTGCTCTTTTTCAGCAAAGCACCGAACTGATTTCCTGCGCGCCTAAGATGCAGAGCAGTCGATAAGGTTGCGGTTGAGACGCCGCCATAAACGACATGTCCGGAAACGATGACATTTCCATTAATTTTACGAATTCCGGCGGCTTTTAACTGATTAATCAGGCCTTTCAACGGGACATCATCGGCATCATAAAAGCGATTTGACCAGGTGAAATCATGGTCGATATGAAGCTGCAGATCGCCATTCAAGACACCTTTTTCGACTTTGCCTTTGAGATATATACCACTCTCGAACTGATAATCCGGGCCGAGAATATGGAGAGCAGCTGCGGTTGTAACCAGTTTTGTGTTGGATGCTGGTTTAAGCAGTTTTGATTCGTCATGGCTATAGACGACATCACCGGTATCGAGATCGACGACTTGAATGCCGACAGACGTATTATTAAGGGCTTTTTCATTCAGAATGACCTGAACTTTATCGGCCAGACTTTTTTTAACACTTTTTGAAGCGACAGGGCCTTTGGGAAGGCTAAAACCGGGCTGTCCATCGGAATTAATGCCATTATTATTAGTGTTTTTAAGCGTGTCTGCTGTCTCGTGATGGGTTGCGACCATGGTATCACGGCGCTCGAGGGTTCTCATTTGAGGCGTTTCTTCTGCAAAAACAAAAGAAGACGTTAGAAGACCAAGACTAAGACCGAATACACAAAGTTTAAGCTTCCCTGCCATATTACTAACACTACTGCGGCGCAGAACACCAAAACCTGATTTGCCGCCGCGAAAGCAAAACAGGCGGCGCATTCATCGCACAGTTTTTAAAATTAGACAAAAAATAGGGTTTATGAGAGTGGCGAATTTTAATGAATGTAGTTATTCTTGAAAAGATGCATGCGAGCATCAGAATCTTAACAGGAATAACAAAGAGATTATGAAACGCGCATATATTATCGGTTTAGTATTCATAGCCACAGAGTGTCTTTTGTCATGCAGTGAACCTATGGACACGCAAACACAAACTGATTCGAATCAGGGACAGGAGCCGAATCAGGGACAGGAGCCGAATCAGGGACAGGAGCCGAATCAGGGACAGGAGCCGAATCAGGGACAGGAGCCGAATCAGGGACAGGAG
>JAZRWV010000570.1:0-4134 GCA_045599925.1 Myxococcota bacterium | reverse complement strand
AACTCAATGATGGTCAGTGGATTGATATTTTATCGGTTGAAAGCTTTAACATCGAAGCCAGTGCTCCTGTTTTGGTCGGACAGTTTATGGTCGGGCAAAATGATCCCCTCGATCCCGAAACGATGACACATACGCCAGACTGGGCAGGTATCGGCGATCCCGCATATCTCATAGGCGTTCCCATTGAGCAGTACCGCACTTCCTATCAGTTTTTGGCCCCAGATAAATACGCAGAAGACTACATCACCATTGTCGCTCCTCTTTCGGCATCCGTCATTCTGGACGGCAAAACCATCGACGATTCCAAATTCAAATCATTTGGCGACAATAAATACAAAGCCGCTTACATCCTTATTGAAGATGGCTCTCACTCTATAGAAGCATCCGACCCCATCGGCTTATTCTCATATGGATTCGACAATTACGTGTCTTACGGCTACCCGGCTGGACTCGATTTGAAGGAATTGTTTGATTAGTTTGGTGGCGCGTCTATTTGCCGCAAAAATTGCGGCAAATACGACTCGCGTCAACGCTGCTATCGGCATATTGCCGATACGCAGCGCTATTTTTTTTCTGCTTTTTCAAGCGCCACAATGAATTCTTCCTCCGTCCAGAGCAGAATCTTCGCGCCTTTTTCATTCAAATCCTGTGCTTTCTTCCACTTTGAACTCGTATTTGATGTTGCAACAAGAACAGACAGCGTTTTTGTCACGCTGCTTGCTGCAACGCCCCCCAATGATTCCACTCTGGCCTGAGCCTCCTCTCGCTT
This sequence comes from Myxococcota bacterium, assembly GCA_045599925.1. Lineage (GTDB taxonomy): Bacteria > Myxococcota_A > Bradymonadia > UBA4248 > UBA4248 > UBA4248. The sequence goes on along the minus strand of JAZRWV010000570.1, from coordinate 3,365 downwards.
CATATGCTCCAGCGTGCCCGTAAATAAAAAAGTTTTTCCGGCAAATCCATTGTCTTCCGATTCGCTTTGTACCGGCATCTCTTCCCTGGCAATCACCACATTCTGAAGCAAATCCGCAATCAACGTACGACGCTGGGTTAGGCCTTTATAAATCGACTGAGCTGTGCGATCCGACCGATATGCCTCAAGAATAATCTCATATATTTCTTCATATGAAGCAGCATAAAGTGCTGCTATCGTCGAAAAATGTTTCTTAAAAACAGGAATTTCACGAATAGGAAACTTGATTTTCTTTAACCATGCATCCGTTAGTTCATCGGGCAAAAAAACAGCCGACTGAATGCGCTTAAACGCTTTTTCTGCATACGATGAAATCTCATTCTCATCGACAGCTTTTCCGCCAATAACAGGAATGAAATCATTGGCTTCTGCACTCAATATGGCATCCATCGTGTGAAAGGCCGCTGCAAGTTTTCGGCTATTCACATGCCCGAGGGCCGGTATCGATAAAGCTTCGAGAAAAACAGGAAGTTTCATCGTTTTGGAACGTTGAATTGATTCATAAAGCTTCGCAGGCAATATGGCATCCGGAGCGATCGTCCCATCATCACTCGATGAAATCGCAAGCGCTATTTTTTCAACCGTCAGTCGATATAAATCGCCAGGATTTTCAAGTGATCCGGCATCATAAAGATTCTCTATGATTTTTTCGCCAAATCCAAAACAACCTATCACTTTGGTGTAATTTTCAATCAAAGCCTGGCCTGTTGCGGGACAATTATCCGGATCGGAACACAGCAAAAAGAGTCCGTCTCTTTTGGCAACACTCCCGCATGAGGGACAAACTGCTGGAATTTCAACTTTTTGTGCATCCTCTGATTCATCCATCACATATTCGATATGCGGAATGACATCTCCCCGACGCGACACAAGGATTTGGGCACCAACTTTCAGATAGGTTTTAGGTCCGTCCTTTTCAATGCCGGCTTTACCCAAAGGAAATTCACAGATCATACCGGCATTGGACAATGTCGCTTTTTTGACCATGGCTCCTGCGAGTTCGACTTCGTCAAAAATAGCAACCGGCGTAATCCTGGCTCCTTTCGCAACCTGCCATCTTACTTCGCGAAGAATCGACAACTGTTCCATGCAAGGGAATTTGCAGGCAATCGCACATTTCGGATGATGATCCGTCATGCCCATGCTTTTCTGTTCCCTGCAGCTGTTAACCTTGAACACGGTTCCGTCGGCATCAAAATTCCACGTCTCTCGCTCTGCAATCATTTGATGGCTAAAATGCTCAAGCTCAGCTAAAAGCTGAACATTGGTCGAAGTCCTCTTAAAAATATGAAATTCCGGGATAAAAAATCCCAATGTTTTCAGGGTTTTGAACTTCTCTTCATCCGTTTCAAAGTCATGTCCCAGCATTTCGTAAGCATAAAAGCTGAGATGATAGTTCGCTGTTTCCCTGGGATCTTTTTGTTTTAAGCCGCCAACAGCAAGATTTCTGGCACTCATCTTGGCGCCTTCAAATGCACGAAAAACATCGAGCGGCATATAGACTTCACCGCGCACTTCGACGTTCCTCATATCGATTTTCTTTGGAATGGCATCGATATGTTTGACATTTTCGGTAATATCATCCCCAAATTCCCCATCTCCTCGCGTCGAAGCCTGAATCAGCACACCATCTGCATCATAAACGAGGCTGCATGCAAGTCCGTCAAACTTCGGTGTTGCGATGACATCACCTTTAAATTCTTTAAGCCATAATCCGATTTCATAAAAAACTCGCCGAATATCGGGTTTGCGTATCGACAGCATTCGTTCCTTATGTTCAACACGAGCTCGCCCTGTTCCTGACACATTCGGCGAAGTCAGTTCATCCGGAACACGACTGTTTGCCGCAACATCGCGCAAATGTTGTACAAGCATGTCATAAACGGTGTCATGAATTTCCGGACGACCATCATCGTATAGCTCGTTATGTTTCCGGACCTCAGCTTCCAGCTCCGGCACTATCATCGATTTCATGCGTTCAAGAAGTCGTTTGTCTGCCAAAAACATCGCAGACTCAGCCTCTGAAGCCTCTTTTTCCTGAACCGTTTCAACATTTGCATTTGTTTGTAATGACGAATCTTCTGATAAATCATCAAACAATCTGCGTTGCTTTTTCTCATCCGTTTTTTCAAACAAATCAAATATTGACCTCTGAGTGTTGGAATCAGTTTTTTTCACCATTCTTTTAATCTCTTATCGACGACAGACCTTCACACACTTTCACTCGCGCGCAAAGCACGCGGACGATACGCGACTATAAACAAACGGTTTCCAAATCATCCGGGATGAGAATTCGCCCATGAAAATATTGGCTGCCTTCGGCCCCATATAGCGATTTTCTCATGCGAATGTTGTCATCTTCCGTGTGGTAGAGCAGAAGATTCTTTACCCCAAGTCTTTCAGCAAGTTCACACGCATCTTTCACTGTGGAGTGATTCTTTTCATAAGGATGATATTTGTCTGCCTGTTCAAACAGACAAAATGCTTCATGAAGCAGCCATTTGCTGCCTTTTACATAAGATTCAACATCCGGATTGCATGGCTCATCACCACAGCAGGTCAGCTTTTCTCCATTCTCAAGCTTCATGCAGAATCCATATTGTTTTGTCTTTGTCGAATGAATATCAAAGAACGTAAAATCCCTTTCAACAATCGAAACACACTCACCATCCCGAACTTCGATGATATGAATGCGAGCATCGATGTATTTCGTCTGTTTTGCCTGCAAAAGCATCGAACAAAGTTCGCGAATGAGTTCACATAACTCTTTATGGGCATAAATGCGAAGATCGCCCGCATACCCATTCTTATTCATACATTGAGCAATGATGCGAATAATCCACACAATTCCCATGATGTGATCGATATGGCGGTGGGTCACAATGATGTCATGGATGTCATTATATGCAATATCGACGCGCTTTAACTGTGAAAGAAGCGCAGAACCTCCACCGCCATCGACAAGTACTTTTTTCGTCCCATCCTGAATGACAAAACACGTGTTGTAACACTCCGTTACAAGCGCATTTCCAGTCCCCAACATCGTTATTTGCATCGTATTTTCCCTTATTTGATTTCCAGACAATAAACAGACGGTCTCCTGAGCAAACATCTGATTTGCCATTTAAACCGTCGTTGCCATCATAATACAAACACTCCGTTTTTTGCTCATATTAGGTCAAAAAATCATAATCATTCGGCCAAATAATAAAATTAACCGGGACTTTGTCCCGGGAATTCTGTTCGCAATATGAAAAGTGTCTCGTTTATATAGGGATATTTAAGGAAACTCTGAATAAAAATTA
>JAZRWV010000569.1:0-2532 GCA_045599925.1 Myxococcota bacterium | reverse complement strand
GATCAGTGCGAAAGCGGCAACTGCTACGAAGGTAAAGTTTGCAGAACACCGAATTGGGGTGGCAACAGCTCCAGTAAAATCGCAAATGGCAATGCTTGCACATCCAACGATCAGTGCGAAAGTGGAAACTGCTATAATGGTAGAGTTTGCCGCATGAAGGGATGGGTTGATCCAACTAACACGTCCTGTACTTCCAACAGTCAGTGTGCCTCCAAACTCTGTGTCAACAATACCTGCACAACGGTTTCATCCAATAACCTGAGTGGTAATTTGACAGGTCTCGGAACGAAAGAAACCGGTCAGGCATGTAGCGATGACCTCGAATGCGATAGCGGTCTTTGCCTGAACAAGGTTTGCTCAAATGATTGCGAAAATACAGGCTGTAACACAGGGTATTACGTCTGTAGACATCACAAATGCATCCCCATTGAAGTCAAAGGTTCTGAATGCATGACCAATGGAAACTGCGCAATGGGACAATACTGTTGCAATGGTTTCTGCAAATCCGGCAAATGTGAAGTCGGAATTCCCTGTTCAACCAATTACGAAGACTCCAATTATAACATCTGCAACGATGGTTGTGGTTATACGGATTGGGGAAGTATTTGTGGATGTTATAGTAACTCAGAATGTGGTTCTACACATTATTGTGATAATAATAGTGCTTCAAACTATCATGACATTTGCCTCCCCAAAAAGACTGTCAATGAAGCCTGTTACAGCGATAATGAATGCAAGACAGGTGCTTGTTACAAAACCAAATGCATCAATCCACAGGAAAATGATCAACTCTGCAATTCCCATGGCGACTGTATTTCTGGAAATTGTAGCAATAATTATTCTCGATCATGCATTGATAAATATCCGAACGATCATGTGTGCGAGCAGGACAGCAACTGCGTTTCCAATTACTGCAAACCTTCAACCCAAAAATGCGCAGACAAGTAATGTCTAATTAAAAAACATCCCTATCAATACTCAAATTTTCAATATCGATGTGCTATAAAGACGCGAGCCCATGGTTCGCGTCTTTTTGTTTTATCTTTTGAGAATTCCAGTGAAACATATCAATCCATACAGCACTATTGTTTTGGCATGTCTTAGCCTTTTGAATGCCTGCTCAGAAAACACATCTGATTCCGATGGGGACAATCCTCCTGATGAGGGGGGCAGTATCGTTATCACCAAATGCGATGCTAAAGACGATACCTGCCTCTCAAAAACAGAAATACTTCGCTGTGTCAATGGCGAACGCAAGCGCGAGTATTGTCCCGTCAATGAATTCTGTTTTGAAGGGAAATGTGGTGCAGTTGTATGTGAAGCCAATACTATTGAGTCCTGCCTTCCCAATGGAAAATATCATGGATGTAATTCATTAGGGACTGGTACTGGAGATTTTGACTGCGAATATGGCCTGACATGTGTGGATAATGCCTGTGTTCCTCGACTTTGTCTCGAAGGGGCTGGCAAATGTCTCGACGATGACACCATATTGTTATGCAATGAACCGGGTACTGCTTATTCCGTTCAAAAAAAGTGTTCCGAAATTGCAGAAAAAACTGTCTGTGAAGACGGTTCGTGTATCTCAATTTGTGATAAAACGAGTAAAATAGCGAGCTATATTGGATGCGAATATTGGGCAGTCGACCTCGATAACGCCATTGATGCAGGTGTTTATGATGCCGCCGGACAGCCATTTGCCGTTGTCTTGAGCAATACCCATGAATCTCTTACGGCAAATGTCAAAATCTATACAAAAGAAGCATCTAAACTCATTGAAACACTGAACTTCGATATTCCCCCCAAAGCCCTTCGCACCGTATTTTTGCCAAATCATTGTTATTATCAGAATTATTCATGCGATCGGGCTTATGAACTCAATGGTACTGTCATTACAGATACGGCATTTTACATCAAATCCGATATTCCCATCACGGCTGCACAGTTCAATCCTCTCGAAAATGTCGACGTCTTTTCCAATGATGCGTCTCTTCTCTTTCCAACGACGGCCCTCGGAAAACGTTACAAAATTCTCGGCAGACAGCAGCAATACGATGATATGCATGCATTTGTTACCATTGTTGCAACTCAGCCGGGACAAACAGAAGTCATTTTTGAATCGTCTACATCGACAATGAGTGGTCGGGACAAGTCAAATAAAACCATCCATGCCATGAAAAAAGGCGATATTCAGACTTTTTTCCTCAATCAGTATGACGTTTTGAATATCGAAACCCATAATATTGGTGACGATTTGACGGGGAGCAATATTTCTGCAAACAAGTTTATTGCCGTGTTTTCCGGAAACGAAGCGACGAGTATTCCCGAAACCGATCCGGTTACCTGTTGCGCTGATCATATCGAACATCAACAATATCCACTTGGAGCCTGGGGCAAAAAATACAATGCCGCAAAACTTAAGCCTCGCGGCAAAGAACGCGATATGTGGCGTATCTTATCCCGTAATGACGGAACTCGCGTTTCTTTTACCACGCGATGCACCGGCAAAGAAAACTGCAAAACAGATTCTGC
>JAZRWV010000568.1:0-6993 GCA_045599925.1 Myxococcota bacterium | reverse complement strand
ATAGCCCGGCGACCTGAAAAAGAAACTTAGTTCGCACTCGTCCAGCGAATATCGTCGATAAGATAGCGGCCGTCACCGGCATTCGCCTGACCGGTAATTTCAACCGTTGTCGCAACTGCACTGTTAATGGTGAAGGATGCGTCTTTAATCTCGTTGACGGACTGGTTGATCTCGAAGGTCTGGGTATAGGAGCCAGCTTTGATGGTCAGCGTCGATCTTTCGGAGATCTTGTAAGTACGATATTTGAAGGAAAGGGTGCCGATACCATTGCTCAGATTGGAAATTTTGATATAGCCGTTCTTGGCTGGTTTGAAGACGGCTGTCACGTGGTCAATAATCTTGACGGAGGTCGAAGCTTTGGTCAGGAACTGAGCCTTGATTTCGATCTTGGAACCGTCAGACATGGTTTCACTGTGAGTGGTCGTGTAATCGGACTGATCAGATGTGAACCAGCTGTTCATCGTCACGAGGTTGTCATAGGACATACCGGCGGCGACGCAGTCTTCTTCATCAACGCTGCAAACTTTTCCGGATTCGGCACAATTTTCGACTTCGCCCCAAACTCCATCGACGCACATTTCAAGCGCGGCGCCGTTGCAACGGACTTCGTTTTCGGTGCAGCCTGATTTGACGAAGGAACGCGTCAAATCGGCCGTCAGCTTGGTCGAATTGGTGAGTTTAATCGGAGCAGAAGCAACACCGGCATTGGTGTCGGTCGGACGGCAGACATAGGAATCTTCATCAAACATGAAGACGAATGTGCAATAGTACGTTCCGGCGGCATCACCTGTGTAGCCTTCATCCGTCATGAATTCGTGGTTTGCACCGCAATCCGTGCAACCGGCATTGTGGCTTGCGTCTTTGGAGACACCCCAGTTATTCACAGCTTTGGAGAGATCGTTTGTGCAGGTCATGTATCCCATCACATTTTCGAGTGATTTTCCATTCGGGAGGAGGAGACGTGCGTAGCCTTTGTGGCTGACGGGATCGAGGTAGTTGAATGCACAATAGGTGAAGTCGAGCGGGTCAGCTGCGCATTCGCCATCATCAACAACGCCGCTGGCATTTGTGCTGAGTGTGCAGTTGCCACCTTCTGTATTGCAGTCATAAACCTGTTGCCAGGAGTGATCGACGCACATAATGACTTCGTTATCGCCGACGCCACCGCAAATGATGTCGCCTTCCGGACAGAAGTTGGCTGTACATGCCGAAGTGTTGACGGTGCAGTCGGAGTTGCAGGTCAGGTTGGCTGTAACGCCAGCATAAGCATTGCTGTATTCTGAGCAAGTCTTGACATCGAGGAAGAAGGCATTCTTATCGCATTCTTCGTCACCATCGAGAACACCGTTACCACATTCGGAGCCGCTGGCTTTCTGGCAGGATGAAGTATTGATGGTGCAGTCTTTGTTGCATTTAAGCTTACCGGATGAATAGGCCGAGCTGTATTCAGCGCAGTCTGTGACGTCGAGCAGGAAGGCGTTTCCATCGCAGTCTTCGGACCCCTGGTTGACGATGCCGTCACCGCAGATGACTTCCGGTTTTGCAATACAGGCGGAGAAGTCCATATCGCAGCTGGCGGTGCAGGAGACTTTACCGGAGGCAAAGTTGCTGTTCCAGCTGGCGCAGTTGTCATCGCCATCGAGGAAGAGAGTGCCATCGCAGAATTCGTCGTCATCGAGTTTGCCGTTGCCGCAGGGATTGGCTACGACATGGCTGCAACCAGAATCATCGATTTCGCAGTTGGTGCATTTGAGCATACCGGCATTATAGCTGGAGCTGTATTCGGCACATGTTCTGATGCCATCGAGGAATTTACCGGCGTCGCATTCTTCTGCATTGTCATCGAAAATGCCATCACCGCAAGCGGCGACGTATTTGAGTTTGCAACTCGATTCATTGACGGTGCAGTCGGTGTTGCAGGAGAGGTTTCCGGATTCGTATTTATTGCTGTATTCCGCGCAAGTTTTCACATTGAGCAGGAAGGAGGCACCATCGCATTCTTCTGCTGCTGTATTGACGATGCCGTCGCCGCAGCGAGCAGCCGGTTTGGCTTTGCACTGGGAGAGATCGACTTCGCATAATGCGGTGCATGAAAGTGTACCGATGGTGTCGGGGAGCCAGTCTTCGCAGCTATCGGCGCCATCCAGGAACTTGTTGCCATCACACCATTCGTTGTTGTCTTCATCCACAATGCCGTTACCGCATTTCTTTGTGCAGCCGGAGTCGTCGACTTCGCAGGATGTGGTGCATTTCAGCTGACCGCCGCTATAACGATTGCTGACTTTTTCGCAGGTATCCCATTCGGATGGGAAATTATTGCCATCGCATTCTTCGTTATCCTGAACGATACCGTCGCCGCATCCTTTACGCGTGCATGCATTTGTATTGACTTTGCAGTCGCTTGTGCAGGTGAGGTTGCCTGCTGAATAGCTGGTGCTGTAACCGGCGCAGGTGCTTTCATCACCATAGAATTTAACAACGCCGTTGACGATATCGCATTCTTCGTCGATGTCTTCGTCGAGTTTGTTGTTGCCGCAGGTTTGAACCTGTTTGAGAACGCACCTGCTTTCATCGGGTTCGCAATTGGAATTGCAGGTCAGGAGACCGGAAGCATATCTGCTGTCGAAGTCCGAGCAGTTCCAGCTGTCGAGAACGTCTCGGTTGAGGGCGTTCTTATCGCACCATTCGTCATCCTGGTTGATGATGCCATCACCACAGACTTTTGCTGCAGGAGCTTTGCAATTGGTGAATGTGATTTCGCAGTTGTTGTCGCATCCGACTGTACCGGATTCATAGTTGCCGTTCCAGTAGCTGCATGATGTCTGATTGTCGAGGAACTGGTTGCCATCGCACCATTCATCGCCATTGAGGATGCCGTCGCCGCATTTTTCAACGACAACAGGAGCCTGGCAGCCGCTCGTGATGATTTGTTTACAGTCATCGGAGCAGGAAAGGGTTCCTGTGTAGCCGTTTCCAAAAATTTTCGCACAGCTGCTGGCATTGGTCGGGAATTTGTCCACGCCGGTGGTGGCGTTGTGATCGCAGGCTTCACCAATAAGGACGCCATTAGTGGTCGTATTGACAGAACCGTTGCCGCAATAGGAAATGCATGCACTTGTGTCATATTCGCAGTTTGACGAACATTTGACCTGGCCGCCGGAATAGAGATTCGGGAACAGCGTTTTGCATGAATAACGGTTGTTTAGGAATTTGTCGCCGTCGCAGACTTCGTCGTTGTTGACGATATTGTCACCGCAGTAGGCTTCGGGGGCTTTGACTGTGCACGCACTGTCATCGATTTCGCAGTTGCTGGTGCATTTGATTGTGCCACCATCATATTTGGGATCCCAGTCGGCGCATGTCATGTCATCAAAGAACTTGTTGCCATCGCACCATTCATCGTCATCCAGCACGCCGTTGCCGCATTTCTTGACTTCGACTTTACGGCATTCGCTGTAATCGATTGTACATGTGCTGTTGTTGCATTTGACGTTTCCGCTGTTAAAGTTGGTATCCCATTCTGCGCAGGTTGTGGCATCAAGGAGGAAGGCATCACGGTCGCAATCTTCATTGCCGTTGACGATACCGTCACCACAATACTCTTTGAGTTCGCAGTTGGATGTATCAAAACTGCAGTCGCTGCGGCAGATGACGTTTCTACCAGGTTTATAGCTATTGCTATAAGCCGCGCAGTCTGCAGTTCCGATTTCCCACTGGTCACCATCGCACCATTCTTCACCGCCATAGCTGTCGCCATTGAGAATACCATCGCCGCAGTATGCGGAAGCGGTACACTGATTGGTAATAATGGATTTGCAGTCATCAGCACAAATAAGTGTACCTGTCGAACCTGTACCTACAACTTTTGCACAAGTATTGGCGTTGGTCGGGAATTTATCTGCTGTTGCACTGTGATCGCAGGCTTCACCAATATAGACGCCGTTGCTGGTCGTATTGACGGAACCGTTGCCGCAGAATGCAACACAGGATGACGTGTCGACCTGGCAGTTGTCGCTGCATTTGAGTGTGCCGCTTGAATAGACGGAAGGTGCATAGGCCTTGCAAGTCTTGACATCATTGATAAATGTCGTGCCATCGCACTGTTCACCGTCTTCAAGTGTGCCGTTGCCGCAACCTCGGGAGGCTGTACATTTGGTCGTATTGAACTGGCAGCTTGAATCACATGAAAGCGTACCGGTTGATCCAAGACCAACGATGTCTGCACAGGTTTTGCCATTGAGAATGGTGCCATCGCATTTTTCACCTGAATCCAGCTTGCCGTTGCCGCATTTGACTGCTGCTGTGCATGTGCCTTTTGTGTAACCTGAGCAGGTGCTGTTGCAGGCTGGAGTACCGGTTGAGCCAAAACCAACCTGCTGTGCGCATGTGCGACCATTGAGCAGAGAACCATCGCAAACTTCACCGTCGTCGAGTTTGCCGTTGCCACAGGTTTTTTCTGCAGAACATTTGGTCGTGTCAAATCCGGTACATTTGTCATTGCATTTCACTGTGCCGGTTGAACCAAAGCCAACGAGTGAGGAGCAAGTTGCGCCATTGAGCATCGTGCCATCACAAACTTCACCAGCATCAAGTTTGCCGTTTCCACACTTGACTTCCGGTGTACATTTGGTGGTGTCGAAATCCATGCAGTTATCAGCACATTTAAGAATGCCCTGTGAACCGAATCCCACTACGTCGGAACAGGTTCTGCCTGCCAGATTGGTTCCATCACATTTTTCATTGGCATTGATTTCACCATCACCGCAGGAGGTTGCTTTGCTGCACTGGGTGGTGTCAAAGTGTTTGCAGCCGTCACCACATTTTATTGTGCCGGTTGAACCCGGGCCAACGATGGATTCACATGTGGCATTATTCAGGTTGGTTCCATCACAAAGTTCACCTTCATCGAGTTTGCTATTGCCACACTGAGTAGCAGCCGAGCAGCCGGAAAGATTCAGGGATTTACAGTCGGAACCGCAGAGAACTGTACCTTTTGAACCTGGACCAACTTCAGAGTCACAGGTCGCGCCTTTCAGATTCGTCGTATCACAGACTTCACCGACTTCAAGTTTGCCGTTGCCGCATGTCGTCGATGCATTACAACCTGTCGTAATAAATCCGGTACACGTGCTGTTGCAAACTAGTGTACCAACCGAACCAAAACCGACTTCTGTTGCACAGGTTCTGTCATTCAGACGCGTGCCATCACAGGCTTCGCCTTCTTCTACAATGCCATTGCCGCATTTGGATGCTGCTGTACATCCGGAAATATCATATCCTGCACAGTTGTCTTTGCAGGTGATTGTCCCGGTTGAACCGGCACCGACAATACTTGCACATGTCGCATTATTGAGGGCCGAACCATCACAAACTTCTGAACCGTCAACGAGGTTGTTGCCACAAGTGGAGGCTGCACTGCAGTTTTCAACGGAAATCTTGCAGTTGTTGCATGCCAGTTTACCTCGGGAACCACTGCCAACTTCACTTTCGCAGGTCTGACCGTTGTAATTATTGCCATCGCATTCTTCGCCAGCTTCGAGGATACCATTGCCGCATACGGAGGCTGCTGTACAATTTGAACGATCAAAATCATGACAATTGGTGTTGCATTTCAGCTGACCTGTTGAACCAAGACCAACAATACTTTCGCAGGTCGCTCCATTCAAAAGATCGCCATCGCAAATTTCATCGCCGTCAATCGCTTTATTGCCGCACGTCGTCGGGGCTGAGCAGTTCGATGTATCGTAATCGGTACAGTTCGAATTACAGCTCAGATCGCCTGATGAACCGGCTCCAACAATGCTTGCACATGTCGCATTGCCAAGGCTTGCACCATCACATTTTTCCGCACCATCGATCTTGCCGTTGCCGCATGTCGTCGCTGCACTACACGCATTCGTATCAAAACCATGGCAGTCGGGGCGACATGTCAATACACCTGTCGAACCATACCCAACAATGCTCGCACATGTCTGATCGTTCAGACGAAGTCCATCGCAGAGCTCGCCGTTTTCGACGATGCCATTGCCGCATTCATTCGTGACTTCCGTTTCGCAGCCATTCTCAATGTTTTCATCGGCATCCATGTGGCCTGGAAGACATTGAATATTGCACTCGCCTTCAAGACAATACGTCCGGCTGATGTTGTTCGTGCCATCCGGCATCGGACATTTGGTATTGCAGTCGCCGCATGCTTCCACATTGTTGTCCAAATCCAGACAATGACCTCCGCAATTCGTCAAATCATCTGAACAGGATGAGCTGCAATTACCATCATTACATACTTCCACTCCTGCTGCACAGGCATTTCCGATTGAACCACAGTGGCTCGGGTGCGTTTTCAAATCAACACAGCCGTCATTAGGCATGCATGTCATCGAACAGAAACTGCCGCTTGATTTGCATATACAGGCATTGTTTTCGCAGACACTGCCTTCGCCGCATTGATTACCGCACGAGCCACAGTTGGACTCTGACTCTTCGATACATGTTCCTGCACACCCTAGTTCGTTTGAATGACAGTAGTACGTCTCCCCTGTTGTTTCATTGACATAGGGAACCATGTCCGAATCCGACCCTGCCTGTGAAGAACATCCGCTGATTACCAGGCCAATTCCCAGTAAAAGTAACCATTTCTTTTGCATAACTTCTCCTTTTTGGAAAAAAGAAATAGACAGAAAATATTAGCACAAATACTCATATATTTTCAATAAATGCTGTGATAATTTATCTCAATTTCGGTTGCTACTTGTATGGTTGCGTTTGAGTTCGTGATTAGCTAACACGAACGAAGCCTTGAAACGACTAGTTACTGCAGGTGGCATCAAACATGACCACGAGGGTGACATTGTCCTTCAAGGCTTCACCTTTTGCCCAAAGACACTGAACAGCATCCGAGAGCAACGCAGATTTGGAGACCGCGTTGACTCTGCATCTACAAGGTTAGTGTGGTAAAGGGCAAGTTCTTTTGGAGGTTAGCATGGCATACAAACG